>JBATWJ010000390.1:0-1652 GCA_049672545.1 Burkholderiaceae bacterium | reverse complement strand
GCGGTGCGCTGGGCCGACAGGCGCTGCAGCAGCGGCAGCGTGAAGCCGGCAGTCTTGCCGGTGCCGGTCTGGGCGCCGGCCAAAAGGTCGCCGCCGGCCAGCACGGCGGGAATCGCCTGCGCCTGGATCGGGGTCGGGATGGTGTAGCCGTGCTCGGTGACGGCGCGAACGATTGCATCGGCCAGGCCGAGTGAGGAAAAGGACATGAAAACCTATCTGAAAAATATCGGCCTGTCGCCGCAGGGGCGCCAGTCGCAGGCAAACGGGGATGTGCGGAAGTCGCGGGACGGCGGCAGGGTGACTGGAGAGATGCCGCGCCGGCGCAGTATAGCAGCCGGCGGCGGCTGCCGCCGTTTATTTGCTGAATGGCCTTACTTGAACGGCTCCAGCAGCCCCAGCATCTGCGCGAACACTTTCGGATTGCCGGCCAGCACGTCGCCGCGGTGCAGGTAGTCGGCGTCGCCGGCGAAGTTGGCGATCAGGCCGCCGGCCTCCGCCACCAGCAGTGCGCCGGCGGCGATGTCCCACGGCTTCAGCGTCTTTTCGAAGAAACCGTCCAGCCGGCCGGCGGCGACGTAGGCCAGGTCGAGGGCGGCGGCGCCCGGGCGGCGCAGGCCGGAGCAATTCTGCGTCATGACCTTGAACATGCGCAGGTATTCGTCCAGTCCTTCCATGTCGCGGAACGGGAAACCGGTGCCGATCAGCGCGTCGGCCAGCTTGTCGCGGCGGCTGACGCGGATGCGCTTTTCGTTCAGGTAGGCGCCGGCGCCCTTGGTGGCGGTGAACAGGTCGTTGCGGGTCGGATCGTACACCACCGCCTGCGTGATCTGGCCGCGGAACTGCAGCGCGATCGATACGCAGTATTGCGGGAAGCCGTGGATGAAGTTGGTGGTGCCGTCGAGCGGATCGATGATCCACACGTATTCGCGCTCGTCGTGCAGGTTGGCGGAGGCGCCCGATTCCTCCGCCAGGAACGCGTGGTCCGGGTAGGCGCTGGACAGGACGCCGATGATCGCCTGTTCGGCGGCGGCATCGACTTCGGTGACGAAATCGTTGTGCTGCTTCTTGGTGACCTTCAAAAGGTCGACGTCGAACGACGCCCGGTTGATGACGGCGCCGGCGCGGCGGGCGGCCTTGATCGCCGTGTTGAGCATGGGATGCATAGGGATTCCGTTAAAATGGCGGCGCCGCCTCTCGTGGAAACGGTGCCGCGCGAAGCGCTGAATGACGTGCCGGATGCCGACTTCGTCGCGTGATTAAGGAGCGATGCGGCGATGACGCGACGGTTCCGCGATTCTGCGAATCCGGCCGTCCCATCTTCACCGCGCAAGCCCGCTATTTTAAATGAACCCGCCGCAAAGCCCCATGCCCGTCTTTTCCCGTCTGCGCTTCGTGCTGGTCGAAACCAGCCGTGCCGGCAATATCGGCGCCGCCGCGCGCGCGATGAAGACGATGGGCTTTTCCGAACTGGTGCTGGTCAACCCGCGCGTGCCGGACGCCGTCGCGCACGCGGAGGCGATCGCCTTCGCCAGTGGCGCGCAGGACATCCTGGCGGCGGCGCGCGTGGTCGGCTCGATCGAGGAAGCGCTGGCCGATTGCAATTTCGCCGCCGCCGTCAGCGCCCGGCTGCGCGAATTTTCGCCGCCGGTGAC
>JBATWJ010000389.1:0-3055 GCA_049672545.1 Burkholderiaceae bacterium | reverse complement strand
GGCCTGCAGGATGCGGCGGCGCGGCAGCGATGAATGGTGTTCACTCATGGGTTCTCCTCCCTGATCTGGATTGGCCGGTCTTGTTCTGGAACGCGGCGCCGGGCGCCGCCGAAAAACTGCGGCATTGTCCCATATTCAGTTGACGGAATCGAAATCCGCTCCGCAGCGCGGGCGGCGAAAGCGCGCCTTCAGCGCTCCCAGGAGAACGCCATCGCCTGCGCCAGCGAGGCGCCGCCATGAAGCACCACTTCGGCCAGACCGCCGCAGGCGGTGCCATGGTGCTCGGCAAAGTAGCGCGCCAGCGCGACCCGCCGCCGGTAGTCGTCGGCGTCATCCGTATGGCCCGCGGCCAATGCCGCCTGCGCCAGGCAGGCCATGCCGGCGGCCAGCCCGAACAGCCGCAAGTAGGAAGTGGCGCCGGCGAGCAGTTCGCAGCCGCCATCGGCGCGCCGGGCATCGAGGAAGTCGGTGGTCGCCGCCAACGCCGCGCCGGCGGCCGTCAACAGATCCGCGGTTGCCCCGAAGGATTCATCGCCACTGCACCGTACCTGCTCGGCGATCCGCTCGTAGCCGGCGATCTGGCGAGCGGCGGCGGCGCGGCCGCCCCCTGCCAGCTTGCGCGCCACCAGGTCGATCGCCTGGATGCCGTTGGTGCCTTCGTAGATGGTGCAGATGCGCACGTCGCGCAGGTATTGCGCGGCGCCGGTTTCTTCCACGTAGCCCATGCCGCCATGCACCTGGATGCCGAGCGACGCCACTTCGACCCCGATGTCGGTGGCGAAAGCCTTGGCGATCGGCGTCAGCAGATCGGCATCTTCCTGCGCCGCCCGGCGCTGCTCCGGGTCGGGCTCCAGCCGCGCCCGGTCGATCGCATCGGCGGTGCGCAGCACGATGCCGCGCGCGGCCTCGGTATAGGAGCGCATGCTCAGCAACATGCGCGCCACGTCCGGATGGCGGTCGATCGGGCTGGCTTCGTCGCCGCCGGCATCGGGCGCCCGGCCCTGGCGCCGTTCGGCGGCATAGCGGGCCGCCCTCTGGGTTGCGATCTCGGCGATCGCCACGCCCTGCGCTGCCACCGCCAGCCGGGCCCGATTCATCATCGTAAACATCGCCCGCAGCCCGCCATTGGGCGCGCCGACCAGCCAGCCGACCGCACCTTCGCGGTCGCCGAACGCCATGCTGCAAGTCGGGCTGCCGTGCAGCCCGAGCTTGTGCTCGATGCCGGTGCAGCGCACGTCGTTGGCGGCACCTGGCGTTCCGTCGTCCGCCGGCAGGGTTTTCGGCACCAGGAACAATGAAATACCCCTCGATCCCGCCGGCGCATCCGGCAATCGCGCCAATACCAGATGCACGATGTTGTCGGTCAGGTCATGGTCGCCACAGGTGATGAAGATTTTGCTGCCAAACAGCCGGTAGCTGCCGTCGTCTTGCGGCAGCGCCCGTGTGCGCAAGGCGCCCAGGTCCGATCCGGCCTGCGGCTCGGTCAGATTCATGGTCGCCATCCATTCGCCGGATACCAGCTTCGGCAGATAGGTCCGTTTCAGCTCCGGCGTTGCATGCGTATCGATTGCGTCGGCCGCTCCCATGCTGAGCAATGGCCCGAGACCGAACGCCATGCAGGCCGAGTGCCAGTATTCCAGGCAGACCGTATTGATCGACAGCGGCAAACCCATGCCGCCCCATTCCGGCGGCGCCGAGACCGCGTTCCAGCCAGCCTCGGCCCAGGCGCGATAGGCGGCGGCATGGCCCGGTGCGGTCGCCACCTTGCCGCCGGCAAGGTGGACGCCGACCCGATCCATCACCGTATTCAGCGGTTCCAGCACCTCGCCGGCAAAGCGTCCCGCCTGCTCCAGCACGGCGCCGGCCAGCTCCAGCGACAGGTCGCCGCAAGCGCCGGCGGCGATCAGGCGCTGCAGGCTGGAACAATGCCGCAGCAGGAATTCCGATTCCCCCACCGGGGCCTTATAGCTCATGGAAACTCTCCGCATGGCAGGACGCCATGCCCAATGTCGTGAAACCGGCCGCGGACGGCGCGGCCGGGCCTCTCCTGCCCGGCGGCCGGCTCAATTGCGCAGGGGCTTGCCGGTGGCCAGCATGTGCTTCATGCGTTCCAGCGTGGCCGGGCGCTGCGCCAGGCGCAGGAAAGCCTCCCGTTCCAGCCTGGTCAGCTCCGCCTCGCCGAACGCGCGCGGCGCACTACCGTCACCACCGAAAATTCCCGCCAGTTCGGCGATCACCGCCCAGTCGTTGTCGCTGAGCCGACGTTCCGCGCGCCAGGATTGGGCTGCTTCCAAGAGCGCTGCCGCGCTGGTTGCACCGAGCGTGACGCTGGCCTTCGGAGGCGGAATGTAGCCGCGCTGCGACATCGCCACTGCATCATCGCGCGCGGCGGCCAGCAAGCGATCGCGGTTGAACACGATGCCGTCGCCGGCACGCAGAATGCCCATGCCGTGCGCCGCCAGCGCCGAGGACGAGACGGTGGCGCCGGCCACCGTCTCGAAGGTCCGTTGCACGCCGTCCGCGCGGTCCGCCATCCGCAGTACGAGTTGAGTACAGCCGCCCCAGCCGGGCACGATACCGACATTCAGTTCCGGAAAGCCGGCATTCAATTCGGCATGCGCGAACGTGGCGTCGCAGTGCATCATCAATTCGCAGCCGCCGCCCAGGGTCAAGCCGAAGGCCGCCGCCACCGCCGGAAACGGCGCGTATTTCAAGCGCAGGAAGGCTTCCTGGCCACGTGCGACGAACTGCTCCAGCGCCTGCCACTGGCGGCGCTCGATCATGTCGACGAAGAACGCCAGGTCGGCTCCCGCCGAAAAAGCGCGCGCATGGTCGTTGCCGACCACCAGCGCCCGAAAGCCGCGCGCGACAGTCTCCGCCGCCGCCTCCACCGCCTCGATCACGGCGCCATTGCAGGCGTTCATCTTGGTGTGAATTTCCAGTCCCAGCACGCCATCGCCCAGATCCCAGAGCGAGGCCGAATCGTTGCCGCCGACACGCGGACCGGCGCGCTTGACGCTGGCCAGCGCCAGCACGCCGGCGGGCGGCATATTCG
>JBATWJ010000388.1:0-20199 GCA_049672545.1 Burkholderiaceae bacterium | reverse complement strand
TACTTGGCCTGCGCGGCCGCGCCCAATGCGCAGACGCCGCCGATCAACCACAGCAGCGCGAACGCCGGATCGACCGCGCCCGGCGCCAAATCCCCCCGCGGCAGGCCGCCGCGCCAGAACGGCAGCAGCGCTCCCCCGAAGCTCAGCAGCACCACCACCAGCAATTGCGTCTGCAGCCGCGGCGACGACAGCAGCCGGACGCCGGCGCCGGCGACGCGGGTTGCGTATTCCAGCCCGCGCTCGAACAGCCGCTTGCCGTTGACCGGGGAAATCAGCGGTACCACGCCGGGCGCGCGCTGCTGGTATTTACCGAGCATCCGGTACAGGATGGCGCCGCCGACCATCGCTGCCAGGCTCATCATCAGCGGGAGATTGAAGCCGTGCCACATCGCCAGGCTGTAGGGCGGCATGCGCGGGCCGAGCACCGCGGCCGCCGCGACGTCGAGGAAAGGGCCGACCGTCAACGCCGGCAGGATGCCGACCACCAGGCAGGCCAGTACCAGCAACGCGCTCGGCACCAGCATCCAGCCCGGCGGCTCGTGCGGATGGCGCGGCAAGTCCTGCGGCGGCGGCCCGAAAAACACCTGCAGGATGAAGCGCAGCGAATAGGCGACGCTGAATACGCCATACACCACCGCCACCGCCGGCAAGCCGTAACGGATCAGCGCATTGCCGCTGACGAACACCGTTTCCGTGAAAAACATTTCCTTCGAAATGAAGCCGTTCAGCAGTGGCACGCCGGCCATTGACGCCGCCGCCACCACCGCCAGCGTGGCGGTGATCGGCATCACCCGGTACAGGCCGGACAGCCGCGACAGGTCGCGCGTGCCGCTTTCGTGGTCGACCATGCCGGCGGCCATGAACAGCGAGGCCTTGAAGGTGGCGTGGTTGACGATGTGGAAGATCGCGGCGATCAGCGCCAGTTCGCTGTTCAGCCCCAGCAGCAGCGTGATCAGGCCCAGATGGCTGATGGTGGAATAGGCCAGCACTCCCTTCATGTCGAGCTGGAAGGTGGCCGCGTAGGCGCCCAGCACCAGCGAGCACAGGCCGGCACCGCCGACGATCCAGAACCAGCTTTCGGTGCCCGACAGCGCCGGCCACAGCCGCACCAGCAGAAACACCCCGGCCTTGACCATGGTCGCCGAATGCAGGTAAGCCGATACCGGCGTCGGCGCCGCCATCGCGTGCGGCAGCCAGAACTGGAACGGGAATTGCGCGCTCTTGGTCAGCGCCCCCAGCGCGATCAGGATCAGCGTGGCCAGGTACCAGTCATGGCCGCGAATCTGGTCGCCGGCCGCCAGCACCGCGTCCAGATCGTAGCTGCCGACGATGTGCCCCAGCAGCAGCACACCGGCCAGCAGGCAGAGGCCGCCAGCCGCGGTCACCGTCAGCGCCATGCGGGCGCCGCGCCGCGCGTCCAGCCGATGATGCCAGTAGGCGATCAGCATGAAGGAGCTGAGGCTGGTCAATTCCCAGAACAGCACCAGCTGGATCAGGTTGCCGGACAGCACGACGCCGAGCATCGCTCCCATGAAGGCCAGGAAAAAGGAGAAAAAGCGCGGAACCGGGTCTTGCGGCGACATGTAGTAGCGCGCGTACAGCACCACCAGCGCTCCCATCACCGTCACCAGCATCGCGAACAGCCAGCCGTAGCCGTCCATGCGCAGGTCCAGGTTCAAGCCCAGCGTCGGCGCCCACGGCAGCACGGTACGCACCACCGCGCCGCTGGCCACCTCCGGATACTGCAGCGCGGTCAGTGCAGCGCAGGCCAGCGCCACCAGGCCGGCCAACCAGGCTTCCGCATTGCGCGCATTCGACGGCAGAAACGCCGCGCACAGGCAGCCGGCGAACGGCAGCAGCACTATCCAGATCAGCGCCATGATGCCCTGCCAGCGTGGTGGAAACGCGCCACGCCGCGCCACGTGTCATGGAGCGGGCACAGCAGGACGGCAAGATGGCGGCAATCAGCGATCAATATGGCGTTTGGTCGGTGGATACGGGTGGAACGGATTCGCGCCCACGCAAGCGGGTAGCGATGAAGACGGCTGGATTACCGGCAAATCGAAGCGAGAAGCCCGGAGAAAGCCGGCGGATGCGCTCCAAACGCGCCAGGAAGCAATTCCTGCCCTGCGCCTAATTATAGTGGAAGCCCTTGCCGTTTCCGCATGTCGGAATCGCCATTTTTTGTGCCGATTTGCTTTTTTTAGGTGGCATTAGCCTTGTATTAGCTTCTTTCTGCTTGGAAAAGTGCTCAAGATACAACCTGTTAAAGAAATATTCTTTACGGCACAACGGTGAATTCTTGGCAAAAAGAAAGGAGCTGCGCCGAAACGCAGCTCCTTCTCTCTGTGTGGTGGGCCTCCCGTGAGTCGAACACGGCACCAACGGATTATGAGTCCGCTGCTCTAACCAAGCATGAGCTAGAGGCCCGATCCTTTTTCGCGGGCACACCCGCATTGTCATTGTTCTTCCGCTCGCCAGGCAGAAAGCCATAGCGAGGGAGGCTTTCTATTCTGGCGAGGGAGCCAGCGGATCAGCTGCCTTCCAGGAAGCTCTTCAGCTTGTCGGAGCGGGATGGATGGCGCAGTTTGCGCAGCGCCTTGGCTTCGATCTGGCGTATCCGTTCGCGGGTGACATCGAACTGCTTGCCGACTTCCTCCAGCGTATGGTCGGTCGACATTTCGATGCCGAAGCGCATGCGCAGCACCTTGGCTTCGCGCGGGGTCAGCGAATCCAGGACGTCCTTGACCACGCCGCGCATCGACGCGTGCAGCGCGGCGTCGCTTGGCGCCAGCGTGTTGTTGTCTTCGATGAAATCGCCCAGATGCGAATCGTCGTCGTCACCGATCGGCGTTTCCATCGAGATCGGCTCCTTGGCGATCTTCATGATCTTGCGGATCTTGTCTTCCGGCATTTCCATCTTGATCGCCAACGTCGCCGGATCCGGTTCGGCGCCGGTCTCCTGCAGGATCTGACGCGAAATCCGGTTCATCTTGTTGATGGTTTCGATCATGTGCACCGGAATGCGGATGGTGCGCGCCTGGTCGGCGATCGAGCGCGTGATCGCCTGCCGGATCCACCAGGTGGCGTAGGTCGAGAATTTGTAGCCGCGCCGGTATTCGAACTTGTCGACCGCCTTCATCAGGCCGATGTTGCCTTCCTGAATGAGATCGAGGAATTGCAGGCCGCGGTTGGTATATTTCTTGGCGATCGAGATCACCAGCCGCAGGTTGGCCTCGGTCATTTCGCGCTTGGCCTTGCGCGCTTTCATTTCGCCGGCCGACATCTTCTTGTTGATGCCACGCAAATCCGGCAGCGGCAGGACCACGCGCGCCTGCAGGTCGATCAGCTTTTGTTGCAGTTCCTTGATGGTCGGGACGTTGCGGCTCAGCACGTCGCTGTAGTCTTCGCCGGCCGCCACTTCGCCGTCGATCCATCCGAGATTGGTTTCATTGCCGGGGAAAACCTTGATGAAATGCGCGCGCGGCATACCGCACTTGTTCACCGCCACGTCGAGAATCTGCTTTTCGATGTGGCGCACCTCGTCGACCTGCCCGCGCAGCGTATCGCACAATTTCTCGACCACTTTCGCTGTGAAGCGGATGCCGAGCAATTCATTGGAGATTGCTTCCTGCGCCTTGACGTAGGGCTTCGATTTGTAGCCCTCCTTTTCAAAAGCCTTGCGCATCTTGTCGAACTGCAACGCGATCGTGTTGAACTTGGCCAGCGCATCGCGTTTCAGTTGTTCCAACTGTTCGGCGGAAAAGCCGGCCGCGCCGGAAGCGGTGTTGTCTTCTTCCTCTTCCTGTTCTTCTTCTTCGTCGACTTCTTCCTCGTCTTCATCGTCGCTGAGCACGGTCGCCGGTGCCGATGCAGCGGCGGCTTCCGCCGCGTTCGGATCAACGAGGCCATCGACAATTTCATCGATCTTGACTTCATCCTTGGCGATGCGCTCGGCGCCCGCCAGGATTTCGGCGATCGTGGTCGGACAGGCGGAAATCGCCTGGATCATGTCCTTCAGACCTTCTTCGATGCGCTTGGCGATTTCGATTTCGCCTTCACGCGTCAGCAGCTCGACCGAACCCATTTCGCGCATGTACATGCGCACCGGATCGGTGGTGCGGCCGAAGTCGGAATCGACTGTGGATAGCGCCGCTTCCGCCGCCGCTTCGGCGTCGTCGTCGCTGGCGACGTTGGCCACGCTGTCCGACAGCAGCAGGGATTCGGCATCCGGCGCATGCTCGTAGACCGCGATCCCCATATCGTTGAAGGTGCCGATGATGCCTTCGATTGCTTCCGGATCGACGATGTTGTCCGGCAAGTGGTCGTTGATTTCCGAATAGGTCAGGAAACCGCGCTCCTTGCCGAGCTTGATCAGGGTCTTCAGCTTCTGGCGGCGGCGCTCGAGTTCTTCCTCGCTCGCTTCGGTGTCGGACGAGAAGGCGTCCTTCAGCAGGGCCTTTTCCTTGGCGCGGCGATCCTTGGCGCGCGCCTTGTCGACCGCCTTCAGCTCGGCGCGCTCGACTGCGTTCAGCGCAGCCACTTCCTCGTTCTCGGGCTGGAATTCCTTTGGCTTGCGGCCACGGCGGCCTGGAACTTTGACGGACGGCAACACATAGCCGGAAGTGTCGATTGCCGCCAGCGCGGCGGCATCGGTGGTTTGGCTGACGCCGGTATGGGACTGTGTACTGCCCTTCGTCTGCTCCTTGGCGGACCGGGACGCGGCTTTGGTTTCGGATTTCTTGTTTGTCACGGATGCTTTCACTTGCACGGAAGCTTGCCGGGAGGCAGCTTTGGATACGGGTTTCATGCCAGACGCGGACGCCGGTTTGGACGTGGCCTTGGCCCCCGCAGTTTCAATTTTTTTGATCGTCGCCCGGCTCAACGGCCGGGCCGCCTTGGTACTGGCAGCGGTCTTGGCCGGACGCGGCGGAGTCGAAGCCGCTTTCTTCAGCACACCCGGTTTGACCGCCGCGCTGGCCGGTTTGGTTGCAGCTGATTTGGTTTTTTTTGCCGTAGAGGTCGGGGTTTTCGCGGGTTTCTTCGTTGCGTTCGCCATGGATCGACTACCACCTGAGCAAGTTTTAGATGACGGCACCCGGGCGGGCGGCAGGATACCGCTTTATTGCCTGTTGCCAACGCTGTCAATCACCGAAATTCCAGTTTCCTCGTTTGCTCCTAGCCGCTTGCGCGAGCCGGAAAAGACTCCAAGACCTTGAATCAAAAGCCTTTAATTATAGCATAGCGCCCCTCTGCACCCGGTGCCTTGGGGCAGCTAAACCTGCCCCACATCGGCCTGCGCGGCACGGCGCAACACTTCCTGCCGCGCCATCAAGTCACGGTAACGCAGCCGCGCTTCTTCGCTGTGCAGACCGGATTGTGCCAGTTGCTCCATTTCCGTCTTCAACAGGCGTGTTTCAGCTTGCCGCAAAGCACCGGCCAGCTCTTTGCGCGCCGCCTCCGGCGACGGATCGACTTCCGCTGCAACCTCTGCGATCAGCGCATCGAAATTGGTATTTTCATGGCGCAACCCTTCGGCCAGCGCGGCGAAGCCCGCTTCGCTGCCGAGCGCGCGGATGGCGCCGACCAACTGCATCAGCATGCCGTTTTCTTCTGCAAGAGAAGCGACTGCCGCCAGCCCCGGTGCATCGAGCTCAGCCGCGAATTGCGGATGCGCCAGTAGCAGGCGCGCGATCTGCCGCTCCAGGCTCTGCGGTGCGGCGCGACGCACGCGCGGAGGTGCCTGCCGCACACGCGCTACCGGCCGGGACAATTCGCACAGGCGCTCGATTTCCTCGGCGCTGCTCTCGGTTTGCTGCGCCAGTCCGCGCACGATCTGCAGCCGCAGCGCGGATGGCGGCATCAATTGCAGCAGCGGCTTGGCGTCGAACTGGGCGCGTGCACGTGCTTCCGCAGTCTTCAGACCGCCTTCACCGCACAATACCGCCAACAGGAAGCGCGACAGCGGCATCGCCTCGGCTACCTGTTGGGCAAAGGCTTCGGCACCGAAAGCGCGCACGTAGCTGTCCGGATCGTGCTCGGCCGGCAGGAACAGAAATTTGATGGTCTTGTTGTCGGTCGCGTGCGGCAGGCAGGCTTCCAGTGCACGCCGCGCTGCACCGCGCCCGGCGCGGTCGCCGTCGAAGCTGAACACCACCTGGTCGGTCTGGCGCAGCAGCTTTTGCACGTGCATCGGCGTGCAGGCGGTGCCGAGCGTCGCCACCGCCTGTGGGAATCCGAGCTGCGCCAGCGCCACCACGTCCATGTAGCCCTCGGTGACCAGCACATAGCCGGCGCTGCGGATCGCCTGCCGCGCCTCGAACAGCCCGTATAGCTCATTGCCCTTCTGGAAAAGCGGCGTTTCCGGGGAATTCAGGTATTTCGGCTCGCCACGATCCAGCACCCGGCCGCCGAAGCCGATCACCTGGCCCTTCTGGTTGCGGATCGGGAACATGATGCGATCGCGGAAGCGGTCGTAGCGCTTGTGCTCGCCATCGTCGTCGCGGTCTATCACAAGACCGGCCTCGACCAGCACCTCCTGCCGATAGTCGGGAAATACCGCGCGCAGCCCGTCCCAACCGTCCGGCGCATAGCCGATCGCGTAGCGCGCGGCGATTTCGCCGCTCATGCCGCGTCCAATCAGATAATCCTTCGGCCGCTGGTGCGCGCGCAACTGGCTCCGATAGAAATCGCCGGCGCGCGTCATGACTTCGGACAGGGCCA
Source organism: Burkholderiaceae bacterium (assembly GCA_049672545.1). Classification (GTDB taxonomy): domain Bacteria; phylum Pseudomonadota; class Gammaproteobacteria; order Burkholderiales; family Burkholderiaceae_D; genus DATJCV01. The sequence continues at coordinate 13,476 of JBATWJ010000388.1, read as the reverse complement.
GCGCCTTCGCCCGATGTTCGGCCCGTTGCGCCGGCGGCAAGCGGTCATCGTTTTCCGGCACCGTCATACCGACGCCTTGCGCCAGTTCCTTCACGGCATCGACGAAACCGAGGCCGGAATATTCGATCAGGAAACCGATCGCGGTGCCGTGCGCGCCGCAGCCGAAGCAGTGATAGAACTGCTTGGTCGGGCTGACGGTGAAGCTGGGGGATTTTTCGTTATGGAACGGGCACAGGCCCATGAAGTTGGCACCGCCCTTTTTCAGGGCCACGTGCCGCCCCACCAGTTCGACGATGTCGACCCGGTTCAGCAGATCCTGGATGAAGGAATGCGGAATCAACGCCAGTTCCCCGGCTGCAGGCGGCTAGGCCTTGGCGAGCGCGGCCTTGACGCGGGCGGACACCACCGTCATGTCCGCGCGGCCGGCCAGCCGCGGCTTCAGCAGCGCCATCACGCGCCCCATGTCCTGCGGGCCGGTGGCACCGGCCTCCGCCACTGCGGCGGCTACCTCGGCCTGCACTTCGGCGTCCGACAGCGACGGCGGCATGTAGGCCGACAGAATCACCAGCTCGGCCTTTTCGATTTCCGCCAGATCCTGGCGGCCGCCGGCTTCGAACTGGGCGATCGAATCCTTGCGCTGCTTGATCATCTTTTCGACGATCGCCAGCACCTGCGCATCGTTGGCCTCGACCCGCTCGTCGACTTCCTTTTGCTTGATCGCCGCGGTCAGCAGACGAATCGTGCCGAGCCGCGCACTATCCTTGGCGCGCATCGCCGCCTTCATGTCTTCGGTAATCTTTTCTTTCAGGCTCAAGGCAACCTCCGCGGGAAATTCATTCTCTAAACGCCAAAACCCGCCACGGAGCTTCCGGAGCGGGTCTGCAACGGCTGACGGTTCGTCGCACCAGGTGCGACGGGGAATCAGTACAGTTTTTTCGGCAGCTGCTGGCTGCGGATGCGCTTGTAGTGGCGCTTGACGGCGGCGGCCAGCTTGCGTTTGCGTTCGGCGGTCGGTTTTTCGTAAAATTCGCGCGCGCGCAATTCGGTCAGCAAGCCGGTCTTTTCGATGGTCCGCTTGAAGCGGCGCATGGCGACTTCGAAAGGCTCGTTCTCTTTAAGGCGAATCGTGGTCATGTAATTCAGTCAACCGTGTTTGAGGAAAGACCGAAATTATAGCAGAAGCGCCACCCCAAAGCCAAGCGGCGATCACAGCGCATATGCGGCCGCCACCGCCGAAGCCCATGCCCACTGGAAATTATAGCCGCCCAGCCAGCCGGTGACGTCCACCGCCTCGCCGATGAAATGCAGGCCCGGCACCTTGCGCACCATCATGCTCTGCTGCGACAGTTCGCGTGTGTCGATGCCGCCCAGCGTCACTTCCGCCTTGCGATAGCCCTCGGTGCCGCCGGGTTGGATGCGCCAGCGGTTCAGGGAAGCGCCCAGTACGGCCAACGTCCGATCCGGCATGTCGGCCGGGCGCAAATCGCCGCGCAGGCCGTTCGCCGCCAGCCAGCCTTGTGCCAGCCGCGCCGGCAGCCATTGCGCCAGCACATTTTCCAGGGTCTTGCGGGTCGAATTCTTGCCTTCGATCAAGGCGGCGGCGACATCCATTTCCGGCAGCAGGTCGAGCGTCAGCGGCGTGCCGGGCCGCCAGAAGCTGGAGATCTGCAGCACTGCCGGCCCCGACAGGCCGCGATGGGTGAACAGCAAGTCCTCGTCGAACTGGCCGCGTCCCGATTTTTCGCCGGTCTCGATCCGTACCGGCAGTGCAATCCCGGCCAGTTCGGCAAACGGCTGCCAGACCGACGGCTCGAAGGTCAACGGCACCAGGCCGGGACGCGGCTCGATTACGGCCAGGTCGAACTGGCGTGCAATGCGATAGGCAAAGTCGGTGGCGCCGATCTTCGGGATCGACAGCCCGCCGGTGGCGATCACCACGCTGGCGGCGTTCAATACGCCTGTGCTGGTGTCGATCCGGAACAACGAACCGGCCTTGCCGACCGCAGCCACCCGGCACGGCATGCGCCACTGGACGCCGCCGGCCGCGCATTCGGCGCGCAGCATCGCGATGATGTCTTCGGCCGAATGGTCGCAGAACAGCTGGCCCTTGTGCTTTTCGTGATAGGCGATGCGGTGACGCCGCACCAGCCCGACGAAATCCTGCGGCGTGTAGCGCGACAGCGCGCTGCGGCAGAAATGCGGATTCTGCGAGAGATAATTCACGGGCGCGGCCAACAGATTGGTGAAGTTGCAGCGGCCGCCACCGGAGATGCGGATCTTTTCCGCCAGCTTGCCGGCATGGTCGATCAGCACCACGCTCTTGCCGCGCTGGCCGGCGACCGCGGCGCACATCAAGCCGGCCGCACCGGCGCCGATCACGGCGACGTCGAATGTTGCATGCATGGCGGGCTCCGTAAAAACAAGCGGGATTGTAGCCGACGCCGAAAATCGCCTTTGCCGGCGCTCCGGAGCGGCAGCCGACACCCCGATTCGGGTATGCTTTACCGAGCGGAGGCCGCTCTGGCGGCAATTCCATCAAGCGGCAAAATCGGGCATCAAAAAAGGATTCATCGATGGCAATCGGCTGGGTGGCGGTATTGAAAGGCGTTCCGTGGACGGAGGTGGTCAACAATGCGCCGCTGGTGGTCGACGGCGCGCGCAAGCTGTGGAAGATCGCCGCCCGCAAGCCGGCACCGGCCGATCCCGACACGGACGACCCGGTCACCACGCTGGAGCGGAAAATCGCCGAACTGGAAGCCGCGCGCGCGGAACTGCAAGGCCAGATGGCCACTTCGTCGGAGCTGATCAAGGCGCTGGCCGAACAAAATACGCAATTGATCCAGGGCATCGAGGCGCTGCGCCGGCGCCTGTTACGGCTCACGGTAGCGCTGGCGCTCGCGGCGGCAGTGGCGGGCGCGGCACTGGCGCTGGCGCTGCTGCGCTGATCCAAGGCAGGCCGCGCAGCTTGGGGCCGGCGGCGGCGCTGGCATACAATGCGCAACATCCCTCCTCTCATCCGACCCAAGATTTCCATGCTCGTCCTCGGTATCGAATCCTCCTGCGACGAAACCGGCATCGCGCTGTACGACAGCGAGCGCGGCCTACTCGGCCATGCGCTGCATTCGCAGGTGGCGATGCACGAGGAATACGGCGGCGTGGTGCCGGAACTGGCGTCGCGCGACCATATCCGCCGCGCGCTGCCACTGTTGCAGCGCGTACTGGAAACCAGCGGCGCCGCCCGCACCGACATCGATGCGATCGCCTACACGCAGGGGCCGGGCCTGGCCGGCGCGCTGCTGGTGGGGGCGTCGATCGCCAGCGGGCTGGCGTTGGCGCTGGAGCGGCCGCTGATCGGCATCCATCACCTGGAAGGACATTTGCTGTCGCCGCTGCTGGCGGCCGATCCGCCGGACTTCCCGTTCGTCGCACTGCTGGTGTCCGGCGGCCACACGCAATTGATGCGGGTCGACGGCATCGGCCGCTACGAGCTGCTGGGCGACACGCTGGACGACGCCGCCGGCGAAGCCTTCGACAAGTCGGCCAAGCTGCTCGGCCTCGGCTATCCGGGCGGGCCGGCGATTTCACGGATGGCCGATTTCGGCGATCCGAACGCCTACCAGCTGCCGCGCCCGATGCTGCACTCGAAAAACCTCGACTTCAGCTTTTCCGGCCTGAAGACGGCGGTGCTGACGCTGGTGCGGCAGCATCCGGGCAACGTCTGCTACCAGGACCAGGCCAACATCGCGCGCGCCTTCGTCGATGCGGTCGTCGAAGTGCTGACCGCCAAGTGCCTGGCGGCGCTGCAACAGACCGGCCTGCAGCGGCTGGTGATCGCCGGCGGGGTTGGCGCCAACGCGCAATTGCGCGAGGCGCTGAACGCGGCGGCGCAAAAGCGCGGCTTTCGCGTGTATTACCCGGAACTCGAATTCTGCACCGACAATGGCGCGATGATCGCGTTCGCCGGCGCATTGCGGCTGCAGGCAAATCCGGCTGCCGCCACGCGCAACTATGCCTTCAACGTGCGGCCGCGCTGGCCGCTGGAAGAGCTGCCGGCGGCCTAAGCGGTCGCCGCCGCCGGTGCCGAAACGGGCGCGGCCGGTATGCTATCCTTCGCCGCGATTTATTCGTTGGCCGGCATGCCTTGCAGGCGCCGGCCGCCTGCGCGACGGCGGCTCCGGCCCGCCGTGCTCCGTTCTCCGCGGCGCGCATTCCACCGGCGGGCACGTCCGCCGCCGGCCACGCTGGTCTTCTTGTCGCACCGCTTTCGGGTTTGCAGCCAGAACAACAAGCCCTTTTGCACTTACTGGAAACGGAAACGATATGACGTCACTGAATTTTCTGCCGGCGCTGCCGGACGGGCTCAACGTGCTGACCGCTGCCGGCCTGATCCTGATCGCCGGCATCGTCGGCGCACGGCTGGTGGTGCGCGCGCTACCGGTGCCGGCGATTACCGGCTACGTGCTGACCGGCATGCTGATCGGCCCGATCGGCTTCAACCTGATCGACGCCAACCTGCTGAACAAGCTGGGCCTCTTGGTCGACCTGGCGCTTGGGCTGGTGCTGTTCGAGCTCGGGCGGCGCGTCGACTACCGTTGGCTGCTGCGCGAAAAGCGGCTGTTGATCACCGGCATCGCGATCAGTGGCCTGACCTTCCTGGCGCTGCTCGAAGTCCTGACGCTGTTCGGCGTCAACCCGCTGGTGGCCAGCATGGTGGCGGCGATCGGCATGGCGACGTCGCCGGCGGTGGCGTTGAACCTGGTGCACGAGACGCGCGCCGAAGGCCAGCTGACCGAGCGCATGCTGAACATCGTGGTGATCGGCAATTCGCTGGCGTTCGTGGTGTTTTCGATGAGCCTGGCGGCGCTGCACGTCGAGTACCAGGCCGGCTGGCGCAGCTATCTGCTGCATCCGCTGTATCTGCTGATCGGCTCGATCGTGCTCGGCTGGGTGGTCGGCCGGCTGCTGATCTGGATCGGCCACTGGCTCGGGCGCGACCGCCAGGCGCAGCTGATCCTGGTGCTGGCGCTGGTGGCGGCCACGGTCGGGCTGGCCGACATGCTGAACCTGTCGGCGCTGATCGCGGTGCTGGCGTTCGGCATCGCCAGCCGCAGCCAGGACAGCGGCCACGCGCTGGTGGAAGTCGATTTCAGCCAGTTCAATGCGCTGGTGTACGTGGTGCTGTTCGTGTTCGCCGGCGCCCGCCTGGACATGAGTCACCTGCACCAGTTGGCGCCGCTGGTGCTGACCTTCATCGCGGTGCGCTTTGGTGTCACGCTGCTGACCACCACCGCGCTGGCGCGCTTCAACGGCATGACGATGGCCAAGGGCGGCTGGCTCGGGGTGGCGCTGTTGCCGCTGTCCGGCTTCAAGATCATCATGGTGCAGCACGCGGCCGGCGTCTATCCTGAATTCGGCGTGCAGATGGCGACGCTGACCGTATCGACGCTGGTGATCCTGGAGATCATCGGCCCGATCTGCACCCGCTACGCGCTGATCGCTTCCGGCGAAGCCCGCAGCTGATCCGGCGCCCTTCCCCCCACAGGAGAAACCCCGCATGCTGGAATTCAAGTCCTCCACCCCGCTGACGATGGGGGTCGAACTGGAGCTGCAGATCGTCAACCGGCGCGACTATAACTTGACGCGCGGCTCCAGCGACCTGATGGCGCTGCTCGACAAGCAGCAGCACGGCTACGACATCAAGCCGGAAATCACCGAAAGCATGATCGAGATCGCGACCTCGGTGCATACCGAGCACGGTCCGATGCTGGCCGAGCTGGAAGCGATGCGCAAGCTGCTGACGGCGGCCGCCGACAAGCTCAACCTGGGCCTGGCCGGCGGCGGCGCGCATCCGTTCCAGCACTGGGAAGACCAGCGCATCTTCCCGGCCGAGCGCTACAAGCTGGTGTCGGAGCTGTACGGCTACCTGGCCAAGCAGTTCACCGTCTATGGCCAGCACATCCATATCGGCTGCGCCGACGGCGACGCGGCGATCCGGCTGTCGCACCTGCTGGCGCGCTACATCCCGCACTTCATCGCGCTGTCGGCGTCGTCGCCGTTCTACCAGGGTGTCGACACCACCTTCCAGTCGTCGCGGCTGACCAGCATCAACGCCTTCCCGCTGTCGGGCACGATGCCGTTCGTCGGTGGCTGGGAGGAATTCAACGCCTATTTCGAAAAGATGGCGCGGCTCGGCATCGTCGCCAGCATGAAGGATTTCTACTGGGACATCCGGCCCAAGCCGGAATACGGCACGGTCGAGATCCGCGTCTGCGACACGCCGCTGTCGATCGAAACCGCGGTGGCGCTGGCCGCCTACGCGCAGACACTGGCCAAACATTTCTTCGACGAACGGACGCTCGCGCCGGTGCAGGACGTCTATCTGACCTATTCGTATAACCGCTTCCAGGCCTGCCGCTTCGGACTGGCCGGCGTGCTGATCAATCCGCTCGGCGGCACCCAGCCGAGCATCAAGGAAGACATCCTGGCCACCTTCGACGCGCTGGCCGGGGTGGCGGCCGATCTCGGCACCACCAATGCGATTGGCGCGCTGCGCAAGCAGGTGCTGGACGGCGAATCGAATGCGGACTGGCTGCGCAGCGCCTACCGGGAAAGCGGATCGCTCAGCGACGTGGTGCGGCGCCAGAGCAAGCTGTGGATGAGTCCGCGCGCGGAATCGGCCTGAACCGTCATTTCTTGCGCACCGCCGGCGACGCCGGCTTCTTGCCGCCAATGCGGCTTTCCTTGCCGGCGATCAGCTTGCCGATGTTGGCCTTGTGGCGCCAGATCAATAGGTAGCTCATCGCCAGTACCGCCAGCAGGATGACGTCGGTGCCGAACAGGAAGCCGTAGTAGAACGGCGCGAATACCGCCGCCACCAGCGCCGCCAGCGACGAATAGCGGAACGCGAAGGCAACGATCAGCCAGGTCGCCAAGGTCGCCAGTCCGAGCCAGACGTTCAGCCCGAGCAACACGCCGAGCGCGGTGGCGACGCCCTTGCCGCCGGCGAAACGGAAAAATACTGGCCACAGGTGGCCGAGGAACACCGCCAACGCCGCCAGCGCGACGCCATTGTCGCCGATGCCGTAGGCCGGCCCGTAGCGCTGCGCCAGCCACACCGCCAGCCAGCCCTTGAAGCAGTCGCCGGCCAGGGTCAGCGCCGCCGCCGCCTTGTTGCCGCTGCGCAGCACGTTGGTGGCGCCCGGATTCTTCGAACCGTAGCTGCGCGGATCGGCCAGGCCGAACAGGCGGCTGACCACCACCGCGAACGACAGCGAGCCGAGCAGATAGGCGGCGAGCGCGCACAACACTGTATTCATGTCTTGTCCCTGATTCCCGATGAAAGCCGGTGCACCGGGCGCGCCGCGGCAGGCTACCGGCCTGTTTTATACTGGCTACTGTATTTTTTGAGCCGCCCTGCTCTCGCCCGATATAAGGCGATTTTCAGGCATACTCCCTCTTTTCCGATTTTTTATCAAGCCAATGCGCATTCTACCGGAGTCGCCGCCAGCAGCGTCGACAACACTGCCGGATCGATGCCGACCAGATAGCCGCGGCGGCCGCCGTTGATGTAGATTCGCTGCAGCGCCAGGATGCTGCGCTCGACGTAGACTGGCATCGGGCGCCGCGTGCCGAACGGCGAAGTGCCGCCGATCAGGTAGCCGGAATGGCGGTTCGCCACCTCCGGCGCGCACGGCGCCACCGACTTGCGGCCGATCTGGCGCGCCAGATTTTTGGTCGACACGGTGCGATCGCCGTGCATCAGCACCACCAGCGGCTTGCCGGCCTCGTCCTGCATGATCAGCGTCTTCACCACGTTGTGTTCGGGCACACCTAGTTCACGCGCCGAGACGGCGGTGCCGCCATGCTCCTCATAGCGGTACGGGTGTTCGGAAAAGGCGATGCCGTGGCGCGCCAGGAATTGCGTCGCCGGCGTTTCGGATACGTGTTCTTTCTTTGCCATGGGGTCGGGTCGGCCGCCGGGACCGCAAGCGGATTCTCAGCTGGCGGCGTCCGGCTCCGCCGGGGTATCGGTCTGCGGCGCTTCGGGCTGTCCCGGCTCGGTGGCGTCCGCGGGGACGTTCTTGCGTTCCAGCTTGCGTTGCATCTTTTCTTCCTTCTTCTTTTTCTTTTCGAGTTCCTTTTGCCGCTTTTCGTATTGGAAATTAGGTTTTGCCAATGGGTCAGCCTCTTTGGAGGGTTGCAGGAGTGGTCATCATGGTAGGCGCAGAAGCCGGTGCTTGGCAAGGAAGCGGTGCGGGCACCGTCAGCCGCGCGGGTGGTGCTGCGCGTGCAGGCGCTTCAACCGCTCGCGCGCCACGTGCGTATAGATCTGCGTGGTGGAAATGTCGGCGTGGCCGAGCAAAAGCTGGAGCACGCGCAGGTCGGCGCCATGGTTCAGCAAATGGGTGGCAAATGCGTGGCGCAGCGTATGCGGCGACAGCGGCGCGTGGATCTCGGCCTTGATCGCGTATTTCTTGATCAACACCCAGAACATCTGGCGCGTCATGGCGCCGCCGCGCGCGGTGACGAACAGCGCGTCGGCGATCCGGCCGTCCAGGATCTGCGGCCGGGCGTCGCGCAGATAGCGCTCGATCCAGGCGCGCGCCTCCTGGCCGAACGGCACCAGCCGCGTCTTGCCGCCCTTGCCGGTGACGCGCAGCACGCCTTCGTTCATGCCGACCTCGACCGACTTCAGCAGCACCAGCTCGGACACGCGCAGGCCGCTGGCGTACATCAGCTCCAGCATGGTGCGGTCGCGCAGACCGAGCGGTGCGGCGGCGTCCGGCGCCGCCAGCAGGGCTTCGACCTGCGCCTCGGTCAGCGTGTGCGGATAACGCGGCGGCTGTTTGGCCGACTTCAGCCGCAGGCAGGGATCGGCGGCGACCCGGTTCTGGCGCAGCGCCAGCTGATAGAAACGCTTCAGCGCCGACAGCCGGCGATTGGCCGAAGTCGCTTTCGAGCCCTGGTAGCGGGCGGCGACATAGGCCGCCAGATCGTCGGCGTCGGCGTCGTACAGGCGCTTGCCGCGCTGGCCGTGCAGCCAGGCCGCATACTGCGTCAGGTCGCGCCGGTAGGCTTGCAGCGAATTCTGCGCCAGGCCGTCTTCCAGCCACAGCGTGTCGCAGAATTCGTCGATGAGAGCGCGGTCCGGCGGCGTCGGCATGGTGGCAGAAGAAGAGGCGGCGTCCACGGTCAGTAGCCATCCACGCCTTCGTGCGCCAGCAGCCAGCGCTTGACGCCGAGATGGAAGCCGTTCAGGTCGTCGTGGTTGGAAAAGCCGCCAAGGCCGCCGCGCGCGGTGACGCGATGGCAGGGAATCACCAGCGGGAACCAGTTGGCGCCGCAAGCCTGACCGACCGCGCGCGGCGCCGAACGCACGCGCCGCGCCACTTCGCCGTAGGTCAAGACGCCGCCGCGCGGAATCGCCGCGATCGCTGCCCATACCTGTTGCTGGAACGGCGTGCCGAGCGCCGCCAGCGCCAGGTCGAAGCGGAAATCGGGATCGGCCAGGTAGCGCTCGATCTGGCGCGCCGCCTGTGCCGACAGCCGGTCGGTGGGCGCCTTCTCGTCGAAGCCGGGCGGCAGGTAGACCAGCTCGCGCAGCAGGCCGGCCTCGACGCGCACGCCGACCGCGCCGAACGGCGCGGCCACCACCGCCGAAAACCATTGCGCCCTGTCGAATTGCCTCATGCCGCCCGCCATCCGTCCATGCCGGCCATCATAAAATAAAAAAGGCGCGTCTTGCGACGCGCCTCAAATCACTTCCGCGGTGCCCGGGCCATTATGACGGCTCATCTGGAACACCCGTCTCCTCAGTACTCCGGCATCAATACCGTTGTTGTACTCCACCACCAGAAAGCGGGCCAATCGGTGCCGACACTGTAGCAGCATCGGCGGCGCTTGCCAAAAAATTTCGGTGCGATATTAATGAAATACCAAGCACAGCGCAAGACCCGCGGATCAAAAAAAACGGGGTGGCCGCCAACGGCCATCCCCGCGCACGCTAGCCTACTTATAGATCAGGTTCGGCAGCCACAGCGAGATTTCCGGGATATAGGTGACCAACCCCAGGAACACCAGCATCGTCAGCAGCCACGGCATCACTGCCACCGTCAGCTCGGTAATCCCCATCTTGGTGATCCCGGATGCCACGTACAGGTTGAGCCCGACCGGCGGATGGCACATGCCGACTTCCATGTTGACCACCATCATGATGCCGAAGTGGATCGGGTCGATGCCCAGCTTCATCGCCACCGGGAACAGGATCGGCGCCATGATCAGCACGATCGACGACGGCTCCATCACGTTGCCGGCCAAGAGCAGCAGGATGTTGACCACCAGCAGGAAGCCGATTACGCCGAAGCCCTTGTCGATCATCCACGCCGCCATCGCCTGCGGAATGTTTTCGCTGGTCATCAGGAACGAGAACAGCACCGCGTTGGTGATGATGTACAGCAGCATCGCCGACATCGAGGCCGAGTCCAGCAGCACCTTCGGCACCTTCGACAGCGGCATGTCCTTGTAGACGAATACCGCGACGACGAATGCGTACACCGCCGACATCGCCGCCGCCTCGGTCGGCGTGAACATGCCGGTGTAGATGCCGCCCATCACGATCACGATCAGCAGCAGACCCCAGGCGCTCTTGCGGAACGCATGGAAACGCTCGCCCCAGCTTGCCTTCTGCATGCGCGGATAGCCATGCTTGCGCGCCAGGTACCAAGTGGTGATCCCCAGCATCGTCGCCAGCATGATGCCCGGCACCACGCCGGCCATGAACAGCTTGCCGACCGAGGTATTGGTGGAGACCGAATACATCACCATCACGATCGACGGCGGAATCAGGATGCCGAGCGCGCCGGAGGTGGTGACGACACCGGCGCCGAAGCGGTTCGGGTAACCCTGCTTGACCATCGCCGGCAGGATGATCGAGCCGATCGCCACCACGGTCGCCGGACTGGAGCCGGATACCGCCGCGAACAGCGCGCACGCCACCACGCCCGCCAGCGCCAAGCCGCCGTGCCAGTGGCCGACCATCGAAGTGGCGAAGTTGATCATGCGCCGCGCCACGCCGCCATGGGTCAGGAAGTTGCCGGCCAGGATGAAGAACGGGATCGCCATGATCTCGAAGTTCTCGATGCCGGTGAACAGCTTCAGCGCCACCGCGGTGACCGGCACCTCGGTCATCGTGAACAGGAAGGTCAATACCGTCAGGCCGAGCGAGATCGAGATCGGCATGCCGGTCAGCATCAGCGCGAACAGCAGGACGAAGATGATGATGGCGTTCATGCTTTTTCTCCTGCGGTTTCTTCTTCCAGGCCTTCGACGTGGCCGTGGTCATGCTTGGGCAGCGCGCCGGTCTTGACGAATACCCAGGCTACCTGCAGGAAGCGGAAGCACATCAGGTAGGAGCCGAGCGGCACCGCCAGGTAGACCATCCACATCGGGATTTCCAGGTCGGCCGAATGGGTGTCGGTGAACGACAGGTTGTAGACGAAATACGCACCGAGCGTGCCGATGATGCCGGTGAACAATGCGCCGGCCAGCAGGCCGAAGACGATGAACTTGCCGCGCAGCGGCGTATCCATGCGGTTGATCAGCACGTCGACGCCGACGTGGATGCCGGTGCGCACGCCGTAGGCGGCACCGAACTTGGCCATCCACACGAACATGTAGATGCACAGTTCCTGTGCCCAGCTGGTGTTCAGCTGGATCAGTCGGTCCTGCAGCCAGTGAATCTCAATGCCGGATGCATAGCGATGGACGACGGCCACGAACACCACCAGCGTGGCCGCGCCCATCAGGAACGCGATCAGCCATTCTTCCAAATGATCGAGAACTTTCATGAGTCCCTCTGTTTAAAAAAGGCCGGTTTGCACCGGCCTTTCTCGATTGCGGATCTCCGTTGCCGGAGCGTGGATCAGAAGCCGAGCGCCTTCGATTCCTTGTTGACGGCCTCGATCAGATCCTTGCCGATACGGCTTTCCATCTGCTTCTGCACCGGTGCCAGCGCCTTGCGCCATTCGGCCTTCTCGGCGTCGGTCAGGTTGTAGACGGTGGTCTTGCCGGTCTTCTTGACGGCGTCCATCGAGGCGTCGTTTTCCTGCTGCGCGATGGCGTTGGCGTACTTGGTGGCGTCCTTCATCGCGCCTTCCAGCGCGGTGCGGACGTCGGCCGGCAGGCCGTCCCAGAACTTCTTGTTGACGATCACCGCGTAGCCCAGGTAGCCGTGGTTGGACATCGTCACGTGGCTCTGCACTTCGTTCATCTTCTGCGTGTACAGGTTCGACGGCGGGTTCTCGGTGCCGTCCACCACGCCGGTCTGCAGCGCCTGGTAGACCTCGGAGAACGCCATCACCTGCGGGTTGGCGCCGAGCGCGCGCATCTGGGCGTCGAGCACCTTGGACGACTGGATGCGCATCTTCAGGCCCTTGAAGTCGGCCGGATGGTGCAGCGGCTTGTTGGCCGACATCACCTTGAAGCCGTTGTCCCAGTAGGCCAGGCCGGTGATGCCCTTCGATTCCAGCTTCTGGAACAGGCCCTTGCCGATCGGACCTTCGGTCACGCGGTACAGCACGTCCTTGCTCGGGAAGATGTACGGCAGGTCGAACACTTCGAATTCCTTCACGCCCAGCGGACCGAACTTGGCCAGCGACGGCGCCAGCATCTGCACCGCGCCCAGCTGCAGCGCTTCCATTTCTTCCTTGTCCTTGTACAGCGTGCTGTTCGGATAGACCTCGACCTTGACGCGGCCGTTGGTGGCCTTTTCCGCCAGTTCCTTGAAGCGCTCGGCGCCCTTGCCCTTCGGCGTGTCGGTCGCCACCACATGGCTGAACTTGATGACGATCGGCGCCTGCGCATAGGCGATCGGGGTAATCAGCGCGGCGGCGGACATGGCCAGCAGCATGCTCTTGAGTTTCATGCGTGTCTCCTGTGGAAATGAGAGGAAATAGGTTGGTGTGACCCGGAACGTATTCTGCGCAGTGAGGATGCACCCAGGCAACTGTGGATAACCACAATCGGCGCCGCGCTCGGTTACACTGCGCGTCATGTCCGCCCCCGCACCCGGCGCCGCCGTCCGCCGCCCGTTTCCATTCCGTCTACAGCTGCCGCCGCGCAAGCAGGCGTGGCGCTGGCTGCTGCCGATCCTCCTGGTGCTGCTGTTCCTGTCGGTGCTGCTGTGGCTGCCATGGCAGGCGCGGCAGATGGAAGCCAACGAGCGGCGCGAGCAGCTGATCGCCGACACGCTGTGGGTCGAGCAGACGATACGCTTCCAGCTCGGGCGCGACGAAGCCAGCATTCGCCTGCTCGGCTCGGAACTGGCCGGCGGTGCGCTGTCGCGCACCAAGTTCGTCGAGCGTGCCACCTCGCTGTTGCGCAACAACCACGAGTTGTACCGGCTGGTGTGGCTGGATGCCGCCGGCCACTCGCTGGCATCGACGCTGCAGGTGCCGATGACGCCGGACGACCTGTCGC
>JBATWJ010000387.1:0-2767 GCA_049672545.1 Burkholderiaceae bacterium | reverse complement strand
CGATCGCGGCGTCCGGCGCCGGGCCCAGCCAGGCGGCATTGTCGGCGGTGGCGATGTAGACCAGCCCCTCGGCGTGGCTGCCGTCGTCGAAGCGCATGTCGGCGGCGAAGCGCAGGTAGCCGTTCTTTTCGCGGTGATCGAGGTGGCCGAACACCTGCGGCGTGATCAGGTAGGCCATGCCGTCGCAGACCGCATCGGCCTCCTCGACCAGCGTCAGCACGCGGCCCGGCGCCGCCGGCGTGCCGCGGTGGTCGTGCGAGCCTTGCCAGAAGCGGCGCGCCCAGCCGCTGATGGAGGCCGGACGGCGCGCGAGGAACGGGAAATCGGCCTTGAAGATCAGCGAACCGTAGCCGAACAGCCAGACTTCGTCGTGGCGGTCGAACTTGTCCATCAGCTTGTTGGCGGCGGTGGTGTCGGCGGACATCGGGTTTCCTTGCTTATCCTATAATCGGCGCGAACGGCGGCCTGCCGGCTGCGCCCCATACTCTAGCGCGCGGGCGCGGCGCGCGCCGGCCGCCACCGTCTTCTTCCATCCGACCTTCAGGAGCCTTTCCGATGAAATTCGAAACCCTCGCCGTCCACGCCGGCTACACGCCCGAACCGACCACCAAGGCGGTGGCGGTGCCGATCTACCAGACTGTTGCCTACGCGTTCGACAATGCGCAGCACGGCGCCGACCTGTTCGACCTGAAGGTGCCGGGCAACATCTACACCCGCATCATGAATCCGACCCAGAACGTGCTGGAACAGCGGGTGGCGGCGCTCGAAGGCGGCGTCGGCGCGCTGGCGATGGCGTCCGGCATGGCGGCGATCACCGCGGCGATCCAGACCATCGCCGAAGCCGGCGACAACATCGTCTCGGCCGGCACGCTGTACGGCGGTACCTACAACCTGTTCGCCCACACCTTCCCGCAGCAGGGCATCGAAGTGCGCTTCGCCGACGCGCGCCAGCCGGAAACCTTCGCGCCGCTGATCGACGCCCGCACCAAGGCGATCTTCTGCGAATCGATCGGCAACCCGCTCGGCAACGTCACCGATATCGCCAAGCTGGCCGAAATCGCCCATGCCCACGGGATCCCGCTGATCGTCGACAACACCGTGCCCAGCCCCTACCTGTGCCGGCCGTTCGAGCACGGCGCCGACATCGTGGTGCACGCGCTGACCAAGTACATGGGCGGCCACGGCAACAGCATCGGCGGCATCATCGTCGATTCCGGCAAGTTCCCCTGGGCCGAGCATAAGGAACGCTTCAAGCGCCTGAACGAGCCGGATGTGTCGTACCACGGCGTGGTCTACACCGAGGCGCTCGGCGCCGCCGCCTTCATCGGCCGCGCACGTGTGGTGCCGCTGCGCAACATGGGCGCGGCGATCTCGCCGATGAATGCCTTCCTGTTCCTGCAGGGCATCGACACGCTGCCGCTGCGCATGGACCGCATCTGCGACAACGCGCTGGCGCTGGCCAAGTATCTGCAGGGCCACAACAAGGTCGCGTGGGTCAAGTACGCCGGCCTGCCGGATCACCCGGACCACGCGCTGGTGCAGAAATACATGGGCGGGCGCGCTTCCGGCATCCTGTCGTTCGGCGTCAAGAACGCCGACGCCGACCCGCGCGCCGCCGGCGCCCGCGTGCTCGACGCGTTGCAGCTGTTCACCCGGCTGGTCAACATCGGCGACACCAAGTCGCTGGCGACGCACCCGGCCTCGACCACGCACCGCCAGCTCGACGCCGGCGAACTGGCCAAGGCCGGCGTCTCGGAAGACATGCTGCGGCTGTCGATCGGCATCGAGCACATCGACGACCTGATCGCCGATCTGGAGCGGGCGCTGGCGGCGGCTTGAGTCCGTGGATGCGGCCGAGTCGTAGCATGCTGGAGTATAGGTAGAAAACTGTCTATCCACGCGCGGCATCGAGGTCGATGCCGCGGAGTATATGGAAATCGCAGATAGCCCGGATGGCCTCCGGGCTATTTTTTATCCTGGTGGCGATGGCCGGCCATCGCGTCCGGGCCATGCTCGGAGACCTGGGCGTCGAACCATTGGTGCAGGGCCGAGACCAGGCGGGCGTCGGCGCTGCGAAACACCAGTTCCGCGCCGCCTTCGACTTCGCGGTAGTCGATCGCGATTTGGCCCGGCTTGGCCGCGCGCAGTTGCGTCAGACCCGGCATGTCGTGGCCGTGGATGTGCGCCGGCCCGGAAAAATCGCCCCGGAGGAACTGCGTCGGGAGCTCTTGCAGATGCTGCCGCACCAGCCGGGCTTGGCCGGCATCGGCGATATTCCTGGCCACCACGCGTTGCGTCCCGCCGTCGGCGGTCTTGGTGAAATTATGGACGGTCGCCGGGAGGCTGAATGGCATCACGTCCTGACCGCGCTTGGCGACTTCGGCTTGGCGGTGGGCGTCGGCCGCAGCGGCCATCAGCGGCAGGAGCGCGGCGATGGCGAACGCCAGCCGGAGAGTGGTCTTTTTCACGGGGGAGGCCTCCATTCAACGGTGTTGAAATGCGCTCCGGCAGGCGGCAAGACCTTGCTTGGCGCCCCGGTCGGCCGTTGATGGTCGGGGCGCAGCATTGGGGTATGTAAAAAATCTCCGCTTTTTATATGCGGAATTGGCGTTCATGACTGGGAGTATGCGCTGTCCCCGGGCTGTGCCGTCTAGCGCAGCGCACGTACCGCCATCCCGACCGCCACCAGGGCCGATACCGCCGCAAACCCGATCTGCAACTGCGGGCCGGCCAGCCGTTTGCCGGCGGCGCGCCCGCCCAGCATGCC
>JBATWJ010000386.1:0-1595 GCA_049672545.1 Burkholderiaceae bacterium | reverse complement strand
ACCTCGACCTGCTGCTGTACGGCAGCGAACAGATCGCCAGCGCGACGCTGACGGTGCCGCACCCGCGCCTGACCGAGCGTGCGTTCGCGCTGCTGCCGCTGTTGCAGCTCGATCCCTTCATCGCGATTCCCGGCGCCGGCCCGGCCCACGCGTTCGCCCCGCAGGTGGCCCAGCAGGCGATCCGGCGGCTCTGAGCGCGCTCATATACTACCTACAGTGTTTTCGAGGCCGACCGAATAGCGCCCGACATAGGCCGTTTTTCCAGCATACTCCCCGTCTACCCACTTTCCCTGCGCGATCATGCACATCCCCGTCGTGCTCCAGACCGCTCTGCTGCTGACGCTGTCGAACGTCTTCATGACCATCGCCTGGTACGGCCACCTGAAGAACCTGGCCAGCCGGCCGTGGTGGATCGCGGCGCTGCTCAGCTGGGGCATCGCGCTGTTCGAATATCTGCTGCAGGTGCCGGCCAACCGCATCGGCTATACCACCATGAGCCTGGCGCAGCTCAAGATCCTGCAGGAAGCGATTACACTCACGGTTTTCGTGCCGTTCGCGATGCTCTACATGCAGCAGCCGTTCAAGCTCGACTACGTCTGGGCCGGGCTGTGCCTGATCGGCGCGGTCTACTTCATTTTCCGCACATGAATTTCGATACGCTGCGCTACGTCGTGGTGGAAGGGCCGATCGGCGTCGGCAAGACTTCGCTGACGCACCGCCTGGCGGAACGGCTCGGCGGACAGACTCTGATGGAACGGCCGCAGGACAATCCGTTCCTGGAAAAATTTTACCGGGACGCCGCGCGCCACGCGCTGCCGGCGCAGATGTTCTTCCTGTTCCAGCGCCTGCACCAGCTGCGCGAACTGGCCCAGGGCGATTTGTTCGAGGCGCGCGTGGTGTCCGACTTCCTGCTCGACAAGGACCCGATCTTCGCCGAACTGACGCTGGACGACGACGAGCTGAACCTGTACCGTCAACTGTACAATCACCTGCGGCCGCAGGCGCCGGCGCCGGATCTGGTGCTGTACCTGCAGGCCGAACCGGCCACGCTGCTGGAGCGGATCGAACGGCGCGGCATCCCGATGGAAACCGCGATTTCCGCCCACTACCTGCACCGGCTGTGCGAAAGCTACAGCCGCTTCTTCCACCACTACGACGCGGCGCCGATCCTGATCGTCAACAACGAACACTGGAACCCGCTGCAGCGGGACGAGGATTTCGAACTGCTGATCGAGCGCATCGGCGCGATGCGCGGCCGCCGCGAATATTTCAACCGGGGAGAATAGGATGTCGAATTACCTGCAAGAGTCGGAAGGCCGGCGCAAGCCGGTCACCATTCCCGCGCTGGCGGCCATGCGCGCGCAGGGCCAGAAGATCGCGATGCTGACCTGCTACGACGCCAGCTTCGCAGCGCTGATGGACCGCTGCGGCGTCGACGTGCTGCTGGTCGGCGATTCGCTCGGCATGGTGTGTCAGGGCCACGGTTCGACGCTGCCGGTGTCGGTCGCCGACGTCGCCTATCACACCGCCTGCGTGGCACGCGGCAACCAGGGCGCGCTGCTGGTGGCGGACCTGCCGTTCGGCAGCTACCCGAC
>JBATWJ010000385.1:0-2929 GCA_049672545.1 Burkholderiaceae bacterium | reverse complement strand
CGCCGCACCCGCACGAATCGATCGAGCAGGTGCTGGCGCGCTTTGGCGGCAACCGCGAGGCGGCGGCGCGCCACCTGGGCATCAGCCGCACCACGCTGTGGCGGCGGATGAAAGCGGACTGACGGATACTCCCTCATCCATGTGCTCAAGTCGGGCGTATATATTAATAAAAATTAATATACTCCATCAGTAACAGATGCAGAAATCGCCTGGACATGAAAAAGCCGTCCCGCAGGCACGCGGCGGGACGGCGTCGCTCTGACAGCGCTACTGCCTGCGCGCGATGAAGCCGCCCACCACCGCCGCGCCTGCGCCGGCATTCGACAGCCTGAACGAGCCACCGACTTCGGCCGGGCCGCCGCCGGCCACCGGGCCGAAATAGCGGCCGCCGACGCCGCCGCTCAGCGTCCCGCTGACCGTGCCGGTCAGGTAGTTGGCGACATTGCTGCCGGCCGCGCCCATCGCGGTGCTGGTACTGAAGCTGACCGGCACATCGCCGGCCGGGGCGAACACGCGGCGCGCGCCCTGCACCGATACCGTCGCCGCCCGGGTGGCGAAATTGACCGTCACCGTCGCCGTCGCCCGGAAGTAGGCCGGCTCGTCGCTGGCGTTGGGCGCGTACCAGCCGTAGGCGACCCCGGAATAGCTGGCGCTGCCTGAAGCCGGCACCGCGGCCGGATCGGTGACGGCGCCAAAGGCCACCGTGCCGCGCCGCTTCTTGTTGTGCTCGTTCAGCGCGCCCCAGTTGCCGATCTGGACCGTATCCTGGGTCTCCCAGGTGGCCAGGCTGCCGTAGCGGAAGCTCTGGGCATAGAAGTCGCGCCCGCCCTTCGAGCCCGGGAACGGCACGCCGATGCCGTTGCCGCCCTCCAGCCAGGTCGGGTTGCCGTCGGCGTCCGGCAGGCCGTTGCCGGCATGGACGTCGCCATCCTCGTGCAAGCGGAACACGTGCAGCTGGTTCGGCGTGAAGCCGCCGCTCTGCCAGTTGCCGGCCTGGTATTCGGGTCCGGTGGTTTCGGTCGTGCGGCACGGCGTGACGTCGCAGCGCGACGGCGCCGAACGCGGGAAGTACGAATTGTTGGCGTAATTGAGCTGCGTGCCGGCCACGCCTTTGGTGGCGAAGTCGTAGAAGCTCAGGTTCGAGCTGGCCGGCAGCGCGCCGCTGGTGATCGCGCCGCTGGCATCCTGCTGCACCCGGCCCTGCGTGGTGCGGAAGGTCTCGATGATCTTCGGCCGCTCGACCTTGCCGTCCCAGGTCAGGCCGAGATTCGACAGCAGCAGGACCGGGCTGGTGACATTGCCATTGGAGTCGATGTTGATCCGCACCTCGGCGGTGCCGCCCGAGGCCAGCATCAGGCCGGTGGCGGTGGTCGCATCGGGGTTCGGGTTCTTCAGGTCGCTGGTCGACTTGCCGTAGGCCTGCACGCCGGAACGCGTCAGCGCCACGCCATTGTCGATGCGCAGGATGGTGTCGCCGCTGCACAGCGTGCCGGAGCCTTCGACGCAGGACATGGTGGTCGGCCCCGACACCGGCGGTACCGGCGTGTCGGGCGGCGGTGTGCCGGTATCGGTGGTCGAGTATTCGCAGATCTTGTCGGCGCCCGGCAGCGGATCGCCGAATACCTGGTTGTTGCAGCCGATCGAGCCGGTCGCGGTCTTGGTCACGTAGACGCCGCTGGCGCCATAGCGCACCTGGGCGGTGCCGGTGAAGCTGCATACCTGCCATTCGACCGCGCACTGGGTCCAGCCGGTCGACGGCGGCGGCGTGGTGGTATCGGCCATGTATTCGCAGACCTTGTCGGCGCCCGGCAGCGGATCGCCGAATACCTGGTTGTTGCAGCCGATCGAGCCGGTCGCGGTCTTGGTCACGTAGGTGCCGTTGGCGCCATAGCGCACCTGCGCGGTGCCGGAGAAGCTGCATACCTGCCACTCCACCGCGCACTGCGTCCAGGTGCCGCTGGGCGGCGGAGTGGTGCCGCCGCTGCCGGCGGCGGAAACCGAAATGCTGTTCAGGTTGACCTGGCCGGTATCGCCGGCATCCATCCGGTAGCCGACCGTATTGGCGCCGGCGCGCAGGGTCACCCGCTCGGTCTGTTCGCCCCAGGTGCTCCAGTTCCCCAGCGGCGCCAGCGCGGTCTGTTTCACCTTGGTGCCGTTCACATACAGGCTCAGCGTCTGGCTGCCGGCGCGGCCGTTCAGGTAGCGCAATGCGACGTCGTAGTCGCCGGCGGCGGTGGCGCTGACGCTGAAGGTGATGCCGTCGCCCACGGTCCAGAAGTTGGACGCGAAACCCTGCCCCAGGTAATTCGGATGATCCTGTCCGAGCACGACGTTGCCGGACAACTGCGCGCCATCGGCCAGATAGACGGTGGCCGCGTCGGCCAGAACGTCGGCCGCGGCCGGAGCCGCCATCGCGGCGGATTGGGTAGCGGTACTCGAGGAAGATGGATCGCCACCGCCGCAGGCGCCAAGCGCGCCGAGCAAAGCCAGGAGGAATACACGGGCAATGCGGGTTCTTATCGCGATCACGGCGCCATCTCCTGGGGTTTAGATGGCACTCATCATAATCGGGTGGAAGCGCCGAATTAACGTTTCGACTTCTCCCTTTGATGCCTGTCAATCAGCGCCGTCCACGCGACTGCGGCATGGACGCCGGACGGCGCAGCCTCTCGACTCAGTCGTCTCCGGCGCTGTCGATCCCCAGTTCCTGCATCTTGCGCGTGATGGTGTTGCGGCCGATTCCGAGCCTGAGCGCGGCGTCGTTCTTGCGGCCGTGGGTGTGGCGTAGCGCGGTCCGGATCAGCGCCGTTTCGAACTGGCGGCCGAGCGCGTCCATGACCCCCGGCAGGCCGGCCGCCAGCAGGCGCGCGGATTCTTCCTCGAGCAGCGCCACCCAGTCGGAAACGGGCGCGAAATTGTCGGTGGCGAC
>JBATWJ010000384.1:0-5576 GCA_049672545.1 Burkholderiaceae bacterium | reverse complement strand
CGCCGCCTTCTACGCGCTGTGGGCCGACGAAGCGACCGCCGCCGCCACCCGCGACGAATTCATCCAGACCCAGCGCTGGGGCATCACCGGCTTCCCGACGCTGGTGCTGGAGCACGACGGCAAGCTGGAACTGGTGGTAGCCGGTTTCGCCCGCGCCGACGTGCTGGCCGAGCGCCTGCGCGAACTGACGCAGACGCTGCCGCAGCGCTAGGCGCGCTTTCCCCTCTTCCGTTCCACCCACCCGTACCGGCGGCGCCATGCCGGGCACATGGCCGGCGTGCGTTTATGTTACTCTTGAGCAAGGCTTTCCCGCGCCACACCGCGCTCCGCCGCCGTCTGCGGCGCGCTCCGACGACGAGTCCGCTCAAGTGCTTGCATGCTTATGAGACGATTCCCCATCCGTGCCGGGCGTACCATCCTTCCTGCCATCGCGGTATTCATCGCGCTCGTCACGGTCACGCTGATCGCGGTCGAGTTCTTCATCAGCATCGAGCGCGCGCAGGCGCACCGCGCCCAGACCAGCCAGATCCGGCGCACCATTTCCGAACTCGACCACGTGGTCTGGCTGCTGCGCGACGCCCAGGCCGGCGTGCGCGGCTTCGTGATCGCCGGCGACCCGGCCTTCCTTGATGCCTATTCGGATGCGCTGGCCCAGCTCGAAAACACCACGCTGTCGCTGCGCAACACGATCGCCAGCGAAGCGCAGCTGAGCGAACTGGTGCAGCTGCGCACGCTGATCGATGAAACCCGGCGCTATCTCGAACATGCAGTGCGGCTGCGGCGCGACAACGCCGATCCGGCCGCGGCCGCGGCCTACATCAGCGCCGGCAACGGCGAGCGTGCGATCGGCCGCGTGCGCACCCAGGTCGGCCTGATGCAGGACCGCGAGCGCAATTGGCTCACCACGCACGAAAGCGGCGCGCGCCTGAGTGCATCGCACATGAAGACGCTGGTCCTGATCGGCACCGTCGCGGTCTACCTGATGATCGGCGCCGCCTTCTGGCTGTTGAATCGCGAAATCCGCCAGCGCTGGCGCGCCGACCAGGCGCTCGGCCAGGCCAACGCCAAGCTGCAGCGCCGCGCCAACCAGCTGAAGGCCAGCAACCAGGAACTGGAGAGCTTCAGCTATTCGATCTCGCACGACCTGCGCATCCCGCTGCGCGCGGTGATCGGCTATGCGCGCATGCTGGAAGAGGATTATGGCGAGCGGCTCGACGCCGAAGGGCACCGGCTGCTGCAGGTGATCCGCGACAACGGCCAGCGCATGGGCCAGCTGATCGACGACCTGCTGGCGTTTTCCCGGCTCGGACGGGCCGAACTGACCGCCAGCCAGATCGACATGCACGACCTGGTGGAGCCGCTGGTGGCCGAGGTGCAGCAGCGCGACAAGCACGCGGCGGTCGAATTCGACATCCAGCCGCTGGCGCCGGCCTGGGGCGACGCCGCGCTGCTGCAGCAGGTCTGGATCAACCTGGTATCGAACGCGGTCAAGTACAGCGGCAAGCGCGCGCAGCCGAAGATCCGCATCAGTTCGGCCGCCGGCGCCGACGAAAACGTGTATTCGGTGGCCGACAACGGCGCCGGCTTCGACATGCGGTATGTCGACAAGCTGTTCGGCGTGTTCCAGCGGCTGCACAGCGCCGACGACTATCCCGGTACCGGCGTCGGCCTGGCGATCGTGCAGCGCATCGTCGCCCGCCACGGCGGCCGGGTCTGGGCCGAGGCCGAGCCGGACCGCGGCGCCACCTTCCACTTCGCATTGCCCAACAAGGAAATTCCGCATGGATGACTTTGCCCAGGTCGAAATCCTGCTGGTCGAGGACACCGCGACCGATGCCGAAATGACGATCCGCGCGCTGCGCCGGCGCGGGCTGGCCAACCGCCTGATCTGGGTGCGCGACGGCGGCGAGGCGCTCGACTTCCTGTTCCGCCAGGGCCCCTACAGCGGCCGCGACAGCAGTCGACCAAAGCTGATCCTGCTCGACGTCAAGATGCCGAAGGTCGATGGCATCGACGTGCTGCGCCGGATCATGGGGGAAGAAAGCCTGCGCGCGACGCCGGTGGTGATGCTGACCTCGTCGGCCGAAGAGCGCGACCTGGTCGAAAGCTACCGGCTCGGCGCCAACAGCTACATCGTCAAGCCGGTCGACAGCGAGGAATTCGACCGCGTCGTCAGCGACATCGGCATGTACTGGATGCTGGTCAACAAACTGCCCGCGTAGAGCGGGCCGCCGTGCAATGGAACAGCGAATCCGGATCCTGATGGTGGAAGACGTCGAGACCGACGCCGAACTGGAGCTGCGTGCGTTGCGGCGCGACGGCATCGAGCCGGAACTG
Organism: Burkholderiaceae bacterium; assembly: GCA_049672545.1. Taxonomy (GTDB): domain Bacteria; phylum Pseudomonadota; class Gammaproteobacteria; order Burkholderiales; family Burkholderiaceae_D; genus DATJCV01. Next base: position 3,239 of record JBATWJ010000384.1, on the reverse strand, counting down.
CTGCGGGTCGAAACGCGCGCAGCCTTCCTCGCCGCGCTGGAACAGTTCGCGCCCGACATCATCCTGTCGGACTGCTCGCTGCCGCAGTTCGACGGCTTTTCGGCACTGGCGCTGGCGCGCGAGCGCCGCCCGCAGGTGCCGTTCCTGTTCGTCTCCGGCACGATCGGCGAGGAAGTGGCGATCAGCGCGTTAAAGAGCGGCGCGGTCGACTACGTCCTGAAAGGCAACCTGCAGCGGCTGCCGCCGGCGGTGCGGCGCGCGCTCGACGAAAGCCGCACGCGCGCGGCGCAGCAGCAGGCCGAAACGCGCTTTCGCGACCTGATCGAGTTCGCGCCGGATGCGATCGTGCTGATCAACCAGCACGGCGTGATCGAGATCGTCAACCGCCGCATGGAACTGCTGTTCGGCTATTCGCGCCAGGAACTGGTCGGCGGGCCCTCGGGCCTACTGGTGCCGCAGCGCTATGCGCAGTGGCACCAGGCGCTCGGCGACGAAGCGGCGCTGGCGCGTCTGCTGGAGGGTCCGTTAGCGCCGTTCGAAGTGTGCGGGCGGCGTCGCGACGGTTCCGAATTCCCGGCCGAAATCAGCCTGTCGCCGCTGCAGACCGACGGCGGCCTGTGGGTATCGGGCGTGATCCGCGACATTTCCGAACGCCGCATGCAACAGGAACGGCTGGCGCGGCTGACCCGCATCCGCGCGATCCTGGGCAGCATCAGTGGCGTGATCCTGCGCATTCGCGACCGCCGGCGCCTGCTGCGCGAAGCCTGCCGCATCGTGGTCGAGGAAGGCCAGTTCGCCGGCGCCGCGGTCGGCCTGCTGGATCCGGAAACCCTGATGGTGACGCCGGTGGCCTCGGCCGGCCTCGATCAGCAGTTCCTGCGCGAGGTGCCGGTCAGCGCCGACCCGCAGCGCCTGGACGGTCAGGGCATGGTCGGCACCGCGATGCGCACGCGGCAAAGCATGGTCGCGCACGACCTGCTGCACGAGCCGAGTCTGGCGTTGTGGCCGGCGACCATCCTGGAGCACGGCTACCGCTCGACTTTCGTGCTGCCGCTGTTGGCCGGCGAGCAGGCGATCGGTGTGCTGGTGCTGTTCGCCACCACGCCGGACGCCTTCAACGACGAGGAACAGCAGCTGCTGACGGCGCTGACCGCCGACATCTCGTTCGCGCTCGACTACATCGCCAAGAGCGAGCAACTGAACTACCTCGCGTATTTCGACGCCATCACCGGTCTGCCGAACCGGGCGCTGTTCCGCGACCGCACCGAGCAACTGATCACGCAGAGCGCCGGCACCCAGCCGGAGCGGATCGCCGTGGTGCTGATCGACATCGAACGCTTCCGCGACCTGAACGACACGCTCGGCCGCGCCAGCGGCGACGACATCCTGCGTACCGCCGCCCGCCGTCTGGCCGACATCGTGCCCGACCCGAACCACCTGGCGCGCCTGAACGCCGACTGCTTCGCGCTGATCGTGCGCGAAAATGCCAGCGGCACCGAAGTGGTGAACTTGCTGGAGCGCCGCCTGAACCCGCACCTGTCGGAGCCGGCCCCGGTCCATGGCCGCGAGGTGCGCATCTTCGCCAAGGCCGGCATCGCGCTCTTCCCGTCGGACGGCGCCTCGGCCGACATCCTGCTGCGCAACGCCGAGACGGCGCTGAAGAATGCCAAGGCGGCCAAGGCGCACTACCTGTTCTACACCGCCGAGATGAACCGGCGTACCGCGGAAAAGTTTTCGATCGAAACCCGGCTGCGGCGCGCGCTGGAACAGGAGCAGTTCCTGCTGCACTACCAGCCGAAGTACGACCTTGCCAGCGGTCGCATCGTCGGCCTGGAGGCGCTGCTGCGCTGGGAAGAACCGGGGGCCGGACTGGTGCTGCCCGGCACCTTCATCCCGGTGCTGGAGGAAACCGGCTTGATCATCGAGGTGGGCGACTGGGTGATCCGGCGCGCGCTGCGGCAATACCGCGAATGGCGGCAGGCCGGCATCGCGCCGCCGCGCATCGCCGTCAACGTGTCGCAGCTGCAGCTGCGGCAAAAGGATTTCGTCGCCGGCCTGCGGCGGCAGCTGGGCCCGGACGCCGGCCATGCGCTGGAAATCGAAATCACCGAAAGCCTGTTCATGGAAGGCCGCGACCGCGATGCCGCACGCGGCAAGCTGTCGGCACTGCGTCAGGCCGGCCTGACGGTCGCCATCGATGACTTCGGCACCGGCTATTCGTCGCTGTCGTACATCGCCCAGCTGCCGATCGACACGCTGAAGATCGACCGTTCGTTCGTCACCGACATGACCACCAGCGCCAGCCACCGGGCGATCGTCTCGACCATCGTCTCGCTGGCCCATTCGTTGAATCTGACGGTGGTGGCCGAAGGCGTCGAGACCAGGCAGCAGGCGCTCCTGCTGCAGGACTTCGGCTGCGACCAGATCCAGGGCTTCCTGCACACGCCAGCGCTGCCGCCGGCGGAAGCGGCGGCGCTGCTGCGCCAGGATCTCGCGCTGGCCGATTGAAGCGGCGCCATCAGGCGCCCAGCCACTGGCGCGCCAGGTGGATCAACAGGCCGACGCAGCCGCCCACCAGCGTGCCGTTGACCCGGATGAACTGCAGGTCGCGGCCGATGTTCTGTTCCAGCTTGTCGACGATTTCCTCGTCCTTCCACTCGCCCACCTTGGCCGCGATGAAGCTGCCCAACCGCGGCCGGTATTCCTCGATCAGTGCCGGCGCCGCCTGCAGGATGCGGTCGTTGATCCACTGCCGCATCGCGCCGTCCTCGCGCAGCGTCAGCGCCAGCCGGTGGACGGCGCCGGCGGCACGCGCACGCACGCTGGAATCGGCGCGCTGCAGGTCGGCGGCCAGCCACTGGCGCAGGTCCTGCCACAGGCTGTTCAGGTAATCCGACAGCCGCGGGTCGTCGGCCAGCTGGCGCTGGAACTGCTCGATGCGGAAGCGCCAGGCCGGGTCGCTCTTCAATTTTTCGATCAGCTCGGCGACCATGCGGTTGAAGTCGTGCCGCAGCGCATGCTCCGGATCGGCGTTGATTTCCTGCAGCAGGCGCAGGATGCCGGCCACCAACCGTTCGGCGGCGATGCGCCCGCCGGCCTGCTTCAGCCGCTCGAAATACAGCGGCAGTTCGTCGGCCAGCATCCGTTCCATCCGTTCGCGTACGTCGGGCCGCGCCAGCGCTGCCTCGATCGCTTCCAGCAAACGGTCGAGCAGCGCCTGGTGGCGGCCGTCGGCGGTC
>JBATWJ010000383.1:0-5585 GCA_049672545.1 Burkholderiaceae bacterium | reverse complement strand
CTGTTCGATCGCATGACGGTGCAGGACAACCTGCTGATGGGCAGCTACCGGCGCGCCGACAAGAGCGCCGCCGCGCGCGACCTGGAGCGCATCTATGCGCTGTTCCCGCGGCTGGCGGAGCGGCGCCGCCAGCTGGCCGGCAGCATGTCCGGCGGCGAGCAGCAGATGTGTGCGATGGCGCGCGCACTGATGGCGGCGCCGGTATTGATGATGGTCGATGAAATGAGCCTCGGGCTGGCGCCGGTGATCGTCGAGCAGCTGATGGAGATCCTGGCCGAGATCCGCCGCGAGGGCGTCACCGTGCTGCTGGTCGAGCAGGACGTGCAGCTGGCGCTGTCCGGCGCCGACCGCGGCTACGTGCTGGAAACCGGGCGCATCGTGCACCAGGGACAGGCGGCACAATTGATCGACGATCCGGCGGTGCAGCGCGCGTACCTGGGGGTGTAGCGAAGCATGCGTAGCGTAACCGGCGCCCTGAGGCGGCTCTAGCGTTCCAGCGCCAGCAGCGGCATCAACAGACGGATCAACTCCGCTTGCCGCTTGGTCCCGGTTTTCAGGAATATGGCTTTCAGTTGCGAGCGCACGGTCGAAATTCCGACGCCGTTCTGCCGCGCCGTCTCCGCGGGCGTGGCGCCGCCCAAGACCGCCATCGCCACGCGCACCTCGGCGGGCGTCAATCCATACAAATGCCGTAGTAAAGAATCCTGCGGCATTTGCGCCGCCAGCGGCTCATGAAGCATCACCAGCGCCAGCGGCCGCGATCCGAGGCGCGTGCCGCTGATGGCGGCGGGCAGCGGCGTGACCACCAGTTGCGACGCCTGCCAGCGCTCTGTTTCCGATATCCACGCGCCGCCCGCTACGGCCGGACCATCTATGCCGCAAGCGTTTCGCAGCAACTGTTCCAGCAGTCCGGCCTGTAGGCCGCCGACCATGAGCCGTCCCTGCCTTATGCGCAAAAATGCGTTGCGGCGCAAGACGCTTTCGGCTTCGGTATTGACCAGCAGGAGCCGGCCGGCCTCGTCCACCACCAGCAGCGGCAGTCGCAACCGGTCGAGTGCCGAGGTGGCGACCTCGGCTTCCAGCTCCATCGACTGCAGCCGGCTGCGGATACGGATCGCGCGCTGCAGATGCGGAATTACTTCCGCGAGGCGACGCATGTCGTCCTCGTCATAAGGAGCTTGGCCGGTGGCCCGTTGCAGCGACAGACTCGAGACGACGTCCGTATCGCAGCTCAGCCGGTTCGCAATGGTGGACGCCAGGCCGTGGCCGCGCATGAAATCCTGGTAGTACTCGCTACGCTGCATCGCCCGTTCGCCGAAATGCCGGGTGTCTTGATACCAATGGCCGGGACGAATCCGGTCGACGAACTGCAAGCCGGGATCGTGGCGATGATAGTAGTGGTTGTACCCGGCGAACACCGTGTCCGGAATGTTGAAATTTTCGTTGATGCTGAAGCGATTGGTGCGGCGTTTCATGACCACCAGCGACGCTTGCACGCTGCCGCTTGCCTCCGCGATCAGGCGCAAGGCGCCGACCCGGCTTTGTTCGACCAGAATTCCCTCATAGATGCTTTCGACCGCCTGATCGAGCAGACGATGACAGCGGCTTTCGGTAACTTGTCGCTTGCTCAAGAGACGCCTCCGCCTTGGCTGAACCGGCGGATGCGCATCTTCCTCCATTTGGAGGAAGATGCGGCCGGCGGCCGATTGTATACTGTCGCGGCGATAGCAAGATGAGAACCAGAAAAGGAGACGTGTCATGAAGATCCCCTGCGGACAGCGAAGAAAAAAAGCCCGCCTGCTATCACCTGTCCCCGGCCCGGCCGTCCGCGCGCGGCATTCGATGCCGGCGCGTCGTCTGCCCTTGGCGTACATGTTCGCCGCTCTTGGAATGATTGCGGTATCGGCGCCGTCGCAGGCCAGCGAATGGGTCCTCGATCAGAACGGTTGCAAGTTGTGGAATCCCAATCCTCTCCCGGGAGAAACCATTACCTGGTCAGGCGCATGCGAAGACGGATATGCCGAGGGCGACGGCGTGGCTCAATGGTTTGTCGACGGCGTGCCGGGTTCTTCCTACACAGGTTCGACACGGGCCGGCAAGAGTCATGGCAGAGGGTTTTCGAAATACAGAAATGGCAATTCTTACGAAGGCGATTTTGTAGATGGCAAGGCTGATGGAAAGGGCGTTTTCATCTGGGCCGATGGCGCTCGCTATGAGGGTGATTACGTCGGCGGCGTACGCACTGGAAAAGGTGTGTACACGTGGACCAACGGTGATCGCTATGAGGGCGATTACGTCGGCGGCGAACGCACTGGAAAAGGTGTGTACACGTGGACTAACGGTGATCGCTATGAGGGTGATTATGTGAATGGCGAGAAAACTGGCAAGGGAGTGTTCACGTGGGCCGATGGCGAACGCTATGAGGGCGGTTTCGTGAACGACGTACGGTCCGGAACCGGCGTGTATACGTGGGCCGACGGCACGTATTTCGAAGGGGAATACGTCAATGGCAAACGACATGACGGGCGCCAGTTCGATAGCGATGGCCAACTGATCGCTAGCTATAGCGGCGGACGCCGAACGGAACACACGGCCAACAAAAGCAGCTCTAGCTCCGAATTCCTGTCCGTGCTGGGCGCTGTCGCGCAAGGGCTGGCGGTCGCGGCGGGTAATCGGAATGCCGCTGGGTTGAGTGGTTACGGCAGCGCGCCGATAGGTTCCACCGCCGGTTCGTTCGACCGAGCCGGCGGCACGGCACGGCCGCCGGCCGCTTCAAACGCGGGGGGTACCGCGCAACGCATCGTCCAGCCGGGGCGCGACGCGAGCTCCTGTTTGAAGCCGATTGAGGTGGTGAAAGGCGGCTTGACCTACCTTGAATTGGAGAACCGCTGCAATGCGCCGGTGGTGCTCAGCCATTGTCTGATCGCCGACAGCAAGCGCGGGCCAGTGCTTCCCACCAACGATTGCGCAAGAAACCATGGAAGCTTCAATGTCAGTGTGGCGGCCGGCGGAACCGGTCGCATCACCTACAAGGACACGAAAACAGGGGAAGTCCGCTATGCATTTGGCGGCTGCTACGCACCGGCGGTGATGGAAAACATCCGCTTCGAGCCTGCCACACAGTCGATGCGGTTTTCCTGCGTGATCGACGTGACGCCAGCGCAGCGCGGGGTGCGGTAACGAGCTCCCGCAGACTTTCGCTACTTTGGTGAAGGTGACGACTCCGCATGGAAACTTCACGATCGAACTCTATCCGCACAAGGCGCCAAGGACGGGTGAGGCATTCGTCGGCAATGCTCAAAACGAATGGGCCGGCTGCTTCTGCCCGGCCACGCCGCGCAACGTGGGCGGCCCGCCGATCTGGCGCGGCGGCTCGTATCGGCGCAGGCGTTAGGCAGGCCTCGCTAGGGGGCTGCCGCCGGCGTGAAGAACCGCTCTTGCAGTTCCCTTAACCCGAGTTCGTCCAGCACCTCGTGCAGCCGTTCAGTCGGCCGCCGGCGCGGCAGGTTCTGGTAGCGGGCGATGATCAGCTCGTTCTTCAGCGAATGCTCCCAGCCGACCAGTTCGGTGACGCTGACCTGGTAGCCGTGCGCTTCCAGCTGCAGGCAGCGCAGCACGTTGGTGACCTGGCTGCCGAATTCGCGCGTGTGCAGCGGATGGCGCCAGATTTCGGTCAGCGCATTCTTGCCCAGCGTCCTGCCCTTGTTCTTCTTCAGCACCGACGCCACTTCGGCCTGGCAGCACGGCACCAGCACCAGGAATTGCGCCTGTTTCTTCAGCGCGAAGCGGATCGCGTCGTCGGTCGCGGTATTGCAGGCGTGCAGCGCGGTGACGATGTCGATCCTGGCCGGCAGCTGCTCGGATTCGATCGATTGCGCCACCGACAGGTTGAGAAACGACATGCGCGGAAAATCCAGCCGCCGCGCCAGCTCGCGCGACCTGGCGACCAGTTCGTCGCGGGTTTCGATGCCGTAGATGTGCGGGTTGCCGTCCAGCGTCTTGAAGAACAGGTCGTACAGGATGAAGCCGAGGTAGGACTTGCCGGCGCCGTGGTCGACCAGCGTGAGGTCGGCATGGTCGCGCCGCAGCTCCTGCAGCAGCGGCTCGATGAACTGGTACAGGTGGTAGACCTGCTTCAGCTTGCGCCGGCTGTCCTGGTTCAGCTTGCCGTCGCGCGTCAGGATGTGCAGTTCCTTCAGCAATTCGATCGATTGCCCGGGCCGGATCTCGTGCTTGTCGGTCATGCGTGGTTTCGTGGTGCGTGGAAAAATGCGCGGCGTGGCCGCGGCGCCATTATCGCGCGATTGCCGGCATGGCTTCGGGACGGTCATATACTCCCGCAAGGCATGGCCGGTGCCGCAGGTAAAGCCTGCGCAATGAGGCGATACTCCCGCTATGGAAAAACAGGAGAGGCTATTCCTTGCTGTGCGCGATTACGCCGCGCAGCTTGGCGACCTGCGCGGCGCTGGTCGGCGCGGCCTGGTTGCCCCAGGCGTTGCGGATGTAGTTGACGACGTCGGCGACGTCCTGGTCGCTGAATTTCCAGTCGAAGGCCGGCATCGCGAAGCCGGTCGGCTTGCCGCCGGTGGTCGGCCGTTCGGCGCCGGCCAGCACGAAATGGATCAGCGAATCGGCTTCCTTGGCCTGCACCGACGAGCTGCCTTTCAGCGGCGGGAAGATGCGTTCCTGGCCGCCGCCATGCTCCATGTGGCAGCCGGTGCAGTTGTCCAGGTACAGCGCCTCGCCACGTGCCAGCGCCTGACGGTCGATCGCCGCACTGCCCAATGCGGCGGCGCCGGCATGCGCGGCCGGTAAGTCCTTCAGGTAGGCGGCGATCGCCTGCAGGTCGCCGCGGGACAGGTACTGGGTCGAGTTGCGGATCACGTCGGCCATCGGTCCGGCTGCGGCCGAGCGCGCATTGGCGCCGGTTTTCAGGTATTCGACGATGTCGGCTTGGCTCCAGCCGCCGATGCCGTCGCGCAGGTCGCCGGCCAGGCTCGGTGCGTACCAGTGTTCGCCGAAGCCGCCGCCTTCGAGATTCTGGCCCTTCTTCGGCGCGCCCAGCAGATTGCTGGCGGTATGGCAGGCACTGCAGTGGCCGAGCCCTTCGACCAGGTAGGCGCCACGGTTCCATTGCGGCGATTTGGCCGGGTCAGGGCGGAATTCGCCTTCCTTGAAGAACAGCGTGTTCCAGCCGGCCATCACTGCGCGCGCCGACAGCGGCCATGGCAGTTCCGGTTCGCGGTTCTGCTGGTGCACCGGCGCCAGCGTCTTCAGGTAGACGTAGATCGCGCGCACGTCGCTGCGCGAAACGCGGGTAAACCATGGATACGGAAAGGCCGGATACAGGCGCTTGCCGTCGCGCCGGATGCCGGAATGCATCGCCTTCTGGAAATCCTGCTCGGTCCATTTGCCGATGCCGGTGGTCGGGTCGGGCGTGATGTTGGTCGAATAGATGGTGCCGAACGGCGTCGCCACCGCCAGCCCGCCGGCGAATGGCTGGCCGCCGGCGGCGGTGTGGCAGGAGGCGCAGTCGCCGGCGTTGACCAGGTAGCGGCCGCGCTGCAGCGTCGAGTAGGTGGCGC
>JBATWJ010000382.1:0-4204 GCA_049672545.1 Burkholderiaceae bacterium | reverse complement strand
CGCAGCCTCGCTGCAGCTGGCCCGGCAGCGCCAGCAGGTCGGCACCGGCAACATGCTGCAGGTGCTGGCCAGCGAAAGCGCGTGGCTGACCCAGCGCCAGCTGGAACTGGAAACGCAGGCGCGCCAGGCCGATCTACAGGTCGGCCTGATCAAGGCGCTCGGCGGTGGCTTCGACGCCGCCCAGGCCGACCTGGCGACCGCTGCCGCCGGCCGGCCGTCGGCCACCCAACAATAAACCACCATTTTCCCCAAGGCCGTATCATGACCGCCCCCAGCCAGACTGCCTCCAATCCGCCCGCACCTGCTCCTGCTCCTGCTCCTGGTCCCGCCAAGTCGCGCAAGCGGCGCGCGGTATTGATCGTCGTCACCATCGTGCTGCTGCTGATCGCCCTGGCCTACGGAGTCTGGTGGCTGCTGTATGCCAGCCACTACGAAAGCACCGACGATGCCTACGTCGCCGGCAACGTGGTGCAAGTGACGCCGCAGATCGGCGGCACCGTGGTCGCGATCAATATCGACGACACCGAGCTGGTGCAGGCCGGCGCGCCGCTGATCAGGCTCGACCAGGCCGACGCCGAGGTCGCGCTGCGCCAGGCGGAGGCGCAGCTGGCGCAGACGGTGCGCGAAGTGCGCACGCTGTTTACCAACAACCAGGCGCTGGCCGCCAACGTCGCGCTGCGCAACGCCGACGTGCAGCGCGCGCGCGCCGACTTGGCGCGGCGTCAGGAACTGATCGGCACCGGCGCCGTCTCGCGCGAAGAGGTCGAGCATGCGAAAAGCGCGCTGCTGACGGCCGAATCGGCGCTGCAGGCAACCCGCGAGCAACTGGCGTCGAATCGCGCACTGACCGACAACACCAGCATCGCCAGGCATCCGAACGTGCAGCGCGCCGCCGCCCAGCTGCGCTCGGCCTATCTGGCGCGCGCCCGCACCGAGCTGCCCGCACCGATTTCCGGCTATGTCGCCAAGCGCTCGGTACAGATCGGCCAGCGGGTCGCCGCCGGCACGCCGCTGCTGTCGATCGTGCCGCTCGATACGCTGTGGGTGGACGCCAATTTCAAGGAGGTGCAGATCGCCCGCATGCGCATCGGCCAGCCGGTGACACTGCATGCCGACTCTTACGGCTCCGACGTCGAATATCACGGCAAGGTGGTCGGGCTGGCGGCCGGCACCGGCTCGGCATTCGCGCTGCTGCCGGCGCAAAACGCCAGCGGCAACTGGATCAAGGTGGTACAGCGGCTGCCGGTACGCATTTCGCTCGATCCGAAGGAGCTGGCCGCCCATCCGCTGCGCATCGGCCTGTCGATGCGGGTCACGGTCGACATCCAGCGTGACGGAGGCACCTCGCTGACCGGCAGCGCGGTGCGCAACGAAATCCCCTACCAGACCGATGTGTTCGAGGTCGCCGCCCACCATGCGGACGACGAGATCGCCGCCATCATCGCGGCCAATGCCGGCAAGGACGCCGCGGCGGCCCATTGATCGCCAAACGACACAGAACCAGACAAATTCCCGTCATTCGGCGAACGCCGGAATCCAGTGACCTTTAAACGGTAAGCGACGCTGGATTCCGGCCTTCGCCGGCATGACAAACTTGATAAGCGCAGCGCTCATCATCCCGCCGCGCCCGACGCCAAACCGAACCGGAAAACTCTGATGGACACCCCGCCGCGCCCCGCCCCGCCGCCGCCGCTGCACGGACCGCAACTGGTGCTGGGCACGCTGGTGCTGTCGCTGGCGGTTTTCATGAACGTGCTCGATTCGTCGATCGCCAACGTCTCGATCCCGGCGATTTCCGGCGACATGGGCGTATCGCCGCAGCAGGGCACCTGGGTCATCACCTCGTTCGCAGTGGCCAACGCGATCTCGGTACCGCTGACCGGCTGGCTGACGCAACGGATCGGCCAGGTGAAGCTGTTCGTGGCCTCGATCATCCTGTTCGTGATCGCGTCGGCGTTGTGCGGCATGGCGCCGTCGATCGAATTCCTGATCGGCGCGCGCGTGCTGCAGGGCGCCGTGGCCGGGCCGATGATTCCGCTGTCGCAGACCCTGCTATTAGCCAGCTACCCGCCGGCCAAGAGCGGCATGGCGCTGGCGTTCTGGGGCATGACGACGCTGGTGGCGCCGATCATGGGGCCGCTGTTGGGCGGCTGGATCTCGGACAATTATTCGTGGCCGTGGATCTTCTACATCAACATCCCGATCGGCCTGTTCGCCGCCTGGGCCACCTGGGGCATCTACCACAAGCGCGAATCGGCCACCCGCAAGCTGCCGATCGACAAGATCGGGCTGGCGCTGCTGGTGATCTGGGTCGGCGCGCTGCAGCTGATGCTGGACAAGGGCAAGGAGCTGGACTGGTTCAGTTCCGGCGAGATCATAGTGCTGGCGGTGGTGGCGGTGGTCGGCCTGATCTACTTTGTGATCTGGGAACTCGGCGACGATCATCCGGTGGTCGACCTGACACTGTTCAAGGGGCGTAATTTTTCCGCCGGCGTGATCGCGATCTCGGTCGCCTACGGCGTCTTCTTCGGCAGCCTGGTGATCCTGCCGCTGTGGCTGCAGACCCAGCTCGGCTACACCGCGACCGAGGCCGGCATGGTGATGGCACCGGTCGGCATCCTGGCGATCATTATGTCGCCGGTGGTCGGCAAGCTGCTGCCGAAAGTCGATGCCCGCATCATCACCACCGGCGCGTTCGCGGTGTTCGCGCTGGTGTTCTTCATGCGCGCCGAATTCAATACCGAGGTCGATTTCGTCACGCTGATGATCCCGACCATCATCCAGGGCGGCGCGATGGCGATGTTCTTCATCCCGCTGACCTCGATCATCCTGTCCGGCCAGCCGCCCGACAAGATTCCGGCCGCTGCCGGCCTGTCGAACTTCGTGCGCATCATGTTCGGCGGCATCGGCACCTCGCTGTCGACCACGCTGTGGGATTCGCGCACCGCAGTGCACCATGCGCAGCTGGCGGAGCATACCGGCCCCGACAATCCGGCGTTCGGCCAGGCGGTGCAGGCGCTGACCGCGCAGGGCCTGCCGGAACCCGGCGCCTGGGCGGTGCTGGAACGGCTCTTGAGCGTGCAGGCCAGCACGCTTGGCGCAACCGACATCTTCTGGCTGTCGGCGGTGTTGTTCCTGGTCCTGATCGGGCTGATCTGGCTGACCCATCCGATCAAGAGCGCGGTACCGGCGGACGCGGCTGGCGCGCATTGACCGGCGCGGGGTAGCGCGGATCCGCGCGCACTCCCGTGGCCGGGTCGTATACTCCCCTATATTGAAGCCTGTACCGGTCTTTAATCAGTCGTTTTTTAAACATACCCCCACCTTTCGACGAGAAGGCCGCTTCCGGCAATCCGCCGCCGTCCCACCCGCGTCCGGCCGGCGGCGGCCATCCGTTCCTTCCGCCCCGCGCCCTCCCGCAAAACCCCGAACTGCCCGCCCTTTCCGTCGCTGCTTGCGGTATGGCTGGCGGCCGCGTTCGCTACCATTGATGCAACATCAATAACAACCGGGTCTGGAGGCTCCATGCACGCCACGCTCAGCAAACCGGCATTTCCCATCCCCAATCCGGCCGACATCGGCGTCGAAGTCCTGCGCCGCCTGGCCGAGAGCCGCATCGCCCCGACCCCGGACGCCTACCGCGCGCTGTACGACGAACTGGCCGGCTGCGCCTCGCTGCATGCCGAAACGGTGCTGGCCCGTTTCGGCAAGGGCCGCCGTGCCGCCGATGAAGAGGACGCCGGCCACCGCATCCGCTTGCTGGAATCGCGCGTGGAACAGTTGAGCGGGCTGGTATGCGAAGACCAGTTGACCGGCTGCCTGAACCGGCGCGGACTGGATGACCTGTTCGGGCGCGAACTGCGGCGCGCCGACCGCCTCGGCACGCCGCTGTGTGCGGCAATGCTCGATCTCGACGACTTCAAGAAACTGAACGACCGCTACGGCCATTGCGTCGGCGACGAAGTGCTGGTGCATCTGGCACAGGTGATGCGGCAGACGCTGCGCGGCATGGACGGCGTGGGGCGCTTCGGCGGCGAGGAATTCCTGATCCTGCTGCCCGGCACCCCGCTGGAAAAAGCCGCGCAGGCGCTGGAGCGGCTGCGGCAGGCGCTGTCGGAACAGGGCTTCCATCATCGCCGCGCGCGGCTGCCGATCACCTTTTCCGCCGGTCTCGCGCTGCACGCCCGCGGCGAAAGCCAGCGTG
>JBATWJ010000381.1:0-1993 GCA_049672545.1 Burkholderiaceae bacterium | reverse complement strand
GACACGCACAGCGCACGTCCCGGCGCGTGCGGCGGCTCATTCGGTGGCATAGGCGGCGCCCGCTTCCAGTTCGGCGCGCTGCGGCGACGCCAGCAAGCCGGCGTAACGTGCAATCAGCTGCGGCACGATGATGTCCCAGTCGTACTGTTCGACCATCTTGCGGCGCGCGTTTGCGCCCAGTGCCGGCAGCTCGCGCGCAAACAGCGTGGCGACGCCGTCCGCCAGCGCCGCCGCATCGTTCGGCGGCACCAAGAGGCCGGTGTTCGCGTCCACCAGCTCGCGCACGCCGCCGGCTGCCACTCCCAACACCGGCAGGCCGCAGGCCATCGCCTCCAGCACTACCAGTCCGAAGGTTTCGCAGTCGCCGGCATGCACCAGCAGGTCGCAGCTGGCCAGGATATGCGCCAGCCGCGCCGGACCGTCCTGGAACGGCAGGCAGGTGTAGTGCGGCGAATGCGGCAGCCGCTCGCCGCCGCCGACCAGCAGCAAGTGGTAGGGCCGTCCCAGTTTTTCGACCGCCGCGATCAGCAGCGGCAGCTTTTTTTCACGGGTGAAGCGGCCGGCATAGACCAGCAGCCGGGCATCGGGCGCCAGCCCGAGCCGTGCGCGCAACTGCTGGTCGCGGCGCTGCGGTGTAAAGACTCCGGTATCGACGCCGAGCGGCTGGCGCCGCACACGCCGCAAGCCCATCGCGCGCAGCCGGCGCGCCATCACCTCGCTCGGCGCCAGCACCAGGTCGACCTGGCGGTACAGCTGCTGCAGGTAGCGCGTGGCCAGCGCCTGCGCCGACGCGCCGAGACGCTGGCCGACCAGCTGCGGCAGGTCGGAGTGATAGAAGGCGACCACCGGGATGCCGGTTTCGCGCTTGATGCGCAGCGCCGCCCACGCCGACTGGTAGGGATCGCCGGCCTCGATCAAATCCGGCTGCAGCCGACGCAGCACGGCGGCGGCGGCGCCGGGCGAACGCGGCATGCGGTAGCTGGGACTGCCGGGGATGGCCAGGCTCGGCATCTGGACGAAATGCGCATTCGGCGGATCGTGGGCAGCGCCGCCGCTGCGGGCCGGGGCGACGATGGTGTGGCTGATGCGGCTGCGCTGCGCCAGCCAATGCGCCTTGGCTGCAAGGTAGGTGCTGACGCCCCCTCCCTGCGCGGCATAGAACATCGTGATGTCTACCAAGTGCACGTTTCGTCCGCCTTTCGCTATCGAGGAAAAACACCTTACCGGAGGGTCGGCAGCGGGCATTGAGTTCCGTCAACCCGTTCCCGCACCGCTGCCTTGATCACGCGAGCAACGTGGCTGGATTCGTTGTCAGACCACAAACAGAAGGCAACACGAAGGGGAAAAAGTTCTTCACCGTTTCTGTGGATAAACTTGTGGTCAAGTCGGGTGCAGGAACATAAGCAATTGATTGGAAAGGAAATTTTCTTTCTGCCTGGAAATCGTGCAACCTCGTACGGCACGCCCGTCGGCGCCGGAAAACAAGCCATGCATGGCACAATGGCGCGATGGATTTTTCCGAAAAACTGGTTTTCCTGGACCTGGAAACCACCGGCGCCCATGCCGTCTTCGACCGCATCACCGAAATCGGCCTGGTCGAGGTGGACGGCGCGTGCGTGACGCACTGGTCGACGCTGGTCAATCCCGGCCGGCCGATCCCGCCCTTCATCGAGCGCCTGACCGGCATCAGCGACCGCATGGTGGCGCAGGCGCCGCCGCTGGAGGACGTGCTGGAACCGGTGCTGGAGCGGCTGCGCGGCGGACTGTTCATCGCCCACAACGCACGCTTCGACCACGGCTTCCTGACCCAGGCCTGCCAGCGCGCCGGCCGCACGCTGGACAACGACGTGCTGTGCACGGTACGGCTGTCGCGCCGGCTGTTTCCGGCCGAGCGGCGGCACAACCTCGACACGCTGATCGAGCGCCATCGGCTGGTGACCGGCGAGCGCCACCGGGCGCTGGCCGACGCCGACCTCTTGTGGCAGCTGTGGAA
>JBATWJ010000380.1:0-5487 GCA_049672545.1 Burkholderiaceae bacterium | reverse complement strand
GTGCCGCCGTCCGCGGATGCTGCGGCACCGGAGCAGGCGCCTGAACCGGCGCTGGCGGCGGCGAAGGTGATGGCGCCGCCAGCCAACGCCATTCGGCACGCCAGTCGCGCCAGACGGAATAGGCAACCACCGACAGCTGGGCCAAGGCCAGCAGCGTTTGCCATTTGCGGGCGGTCCGGTCTGCTTTCATGGGCGGCGCTCTCCTGCGCTTTCTGACTAAGGCAGTGGCAACGATGCGTTGGTTCCGGCCCGGATGCCGCGCATGGCGCCGTGAAGCGCAACACCGGCGGAAAACTTTTGACGCACTGCGCAAAACGCCCTAATATGGGCCGCATGCCGACATCAGCCAAACTGCTGCGACGCCGAAGCCCCCTGCCGCTGCCCCGGGTGCCGTGCGCGTGAGCGTTTAGCCGATCGCGAAGCCACAGGCCAGCCCTGTGGTTTTTTTTTGAACCGGCCGCGCGCCGCCCCCTAACGATTTGCCGCTTTGCCGCATCGCCTTTGCCGAGGAGGTTACAGATGGAATTCAGCCAGTACGACGTCGATAGCCTGATGTATGTCACCAACCGCCCGCCGCTGGTGTTTACCGAAGGCAGCGGCATGTGGATCACCGACCATACCGGCAAGCGCTACCTGGATTACCTGCAGGGCTGGGCCGTCAACAGCCTCGGCCATTCGCCGCAATGCATTCAGGATGCGCTGACGGCGCAGGCGAAGAAGATCATCAACCCGTCGCCGGCCTTCTACAACGCGCCGATGATCGAGCTGGCGACACTGCTGACCGCAAACTCCTGCTTCGACCGCGTGTTTTTCACCAACAGCGGCGCCGAAGCCAACGAAGGCGCGATCAAGCTGGCGCGCAAGTGGGGCAAGCTGCATCCGAACGGCGGCGGCGAACACCGCTTCGAGATCATCACCTTCGACCACAGCTTCCACGGCCGCACGCTGGCTACCATGTCGGCTTCCGGCAAGGCCGGCTGGGACACGATGTACGCGCCGCAGGTGGCGGGCTTCCCGAAGGCGACGCTGGGCGACCTGGCCAGCGTCGAACGGCTGATCAACGAGCGCACCGTGGCCGTAATGCTGGAGCCGGTGCAGGGCGAAGGCGGCGTGATCCCGGCCTCGCGCGAATTCATGCAGGGCCTGCGCCGGCTGACCGAGCAGCGCGGCCTGCTGCTGATCGTCGACGAAGTGCAATCGGGCATGGGCCGCACCGGCGCGCTGTTCGCGCACCAACTGTCCGGCGTCGAACCCGACATCATGACGCTGGCCAAGGGCATCGGCGGCGGCGTACCGCTCGGCGCGCTGCTGTGCCGCGAACGGTTCGCCTGCTTCGAGGCCGGCGAACAGGGTGGCACCTACAACGGCAATCCGCTGATGACGGCGGTCGGCGTCGCGGTCATCAGCGAACTGCTGCGCGACGGCTTCCTGGAAACGGTGCGCGCGCGCGGCGCCTACCTCGGCGCTGCACTCGAACGGCTGTCGGCGCAACACGGGCTGCAGGGTGAGCGCGGCGAGGGCCTGCTGCGGGCGCTGCAGCTCGGCAAGGACATCGGCCCGCAGATCGTCGACACCGCGCGCGAACTGCAGCCGCTCGGCCTGCTGCTGAACTCGCCGCGCCCGAACCTGCTGCGCTTCATGCCGGCGCTGAACGTGACCGAGGATGAGATCGACCAGATGATTTCGATGCTGTCGGGCGTGCTGAAGCAGCTCGGACATTAAGGCAGGTCCGGCCGGACCTGAATCGCCGATGCCGGCCGGCCCGCATCGAGCCGCGCCGGGCCGGGCCGGACTTGTCCGGCGGCATCGCTTTCTCTTACACTGCGGACATGTCGATCCGCGCCTGGCTTGCCTGCTTCTGTTCCTTCCTGATCGTCGCCTGCAGCAGCGTGCCGCAGCGCGAAGCGGTGCCGTACGCGGAGCGCGGCCCGGACAGCGGCAAGGGCAGCGAGGTGGTGCTGTATGCGCTGGGCCTGATCGATACCGGCTACCGCTTCGGCGGCAAGAACCCGGACGCCGGACTCGACTGCAGCGGCATGGTGTCCTACATTTACCGCGAGGCGCTCGGCCTGTCGGTGACCGGCAGCGCAGCCGACATCGCGCGCCGCGGCAAGAGCATTCCGAAGGAAGCGCTGCGCCCGGGCGACCTGGTGTTCTTCAACACGCTTGGCCGGCCGTTCTCCCACGTCGGCATCTACCTCGGCGACAACCGCTTCATCAACGCGCCGTCGACCAACGGCCGGGTGCGCATCGACCGCCTGGACAACCGCTACTATGCGCAGCGCTTCGAGGCGGCGCGCAGCTATTTCGATTGAAGCGGCACGGATACTCCCATGCATGCCACCCTGATCCGGGCGTATTTCTTACGGCTTGAAGGCATACTCGAGGTTTCGCCATTAGAGCCATGAGCCGGCTCAGACCGGCTGGTCCATCGGCCCGCCGTCGCGCTTCGGGTACGCGCGCACCATCACGATGCGCGGGCCGTTCATCTTCTTGACCACCAGGTCGAACTGGTCGAACGGGATGCGCTGCCCTTCGTGCGGGATGTCGCCGAGCTTGACCATGATCAGGCCGCTGACCGATTCCACCTCTTCCAGATCGAGCGCCTCGCTGTCCATGTCGATGCCGAGCATCTGTTCCAGCGAAAAGATCGGCAGGCTGCCCTTGCCGATCAGCGTGCCGTCGTCCAGCCGGGTCCAGTCGTTGTCGTTCTGGCGGAATTCGTCGCGGATCTCGCCGATCATCGCACCCAGCAGGTTGTCCAGCGTGATGAAGCCCTGCGGCTTGTGCCCGGGGCGGCCGATCAGCGCGAAATGCGGCGCACCCTTGCGGAAGCGGCGGAACAGTTCCAGCGCCGGCGCGCGCGGCGAAATGTACTGGATCGGCCGCAGATAGTTTTCCAGGCTTTCGACCGGCTTGCCTTCCTCGCGCGCGAAAAACAGGTCCTTCAGGTGGATCACGCCGAGCGCGTCGATGCCGTTGCGGTCGAAATACGGATAGCGGGAAAAGCGGCTGCGAGTGATGATCCGCACATTTTCCTGCGGGCTCTTGTCGCGCCCGAGCGCGACCAGTTCGTGGATCGGCCGCATCAGTTCGGCCACTTCCAGCTCGCTGAAGTCCAGCGTCTGCGCCAGCACGTTCCATTCGTCGCGCGTGAAGCGCTCGCCGGGACTGCTGGCGCGCAGGATCAGCTTCAGCTCGTCCGACGAATACTGGGCGTCGGAGTTGGCGCCGTCGCCCAGGCCGGCGATCTGCAGTACCCGGTTGGCGCTGGCGTTCAGCAGCCAGATCGCCGGATACATGGCCCAGTAAAAGCCGTACAGCGGCGCCGCGGTCCACAGGCCGATGACTTCCGGGTTGCGGATTGCCATCGACTTCGGCGCCAGCTCGCCGATCACGATGTGCAGGAAGGAAATGGTGAAGAAGGCGAAAGCGAAGGAAATGCCCTGGATCGCTTCCGGCGCGCTGATGCCGACCCAGCCGAACACCGGCTCCAGCAGCCGTGCGAAGGCCGGTTCGCCGATCCAGCCGAGACCCAGCGAAGCCAGCGTGATGCCGAGCTGGCAGGCCGACAGGTAGGTATCGAGCTGTTCGTGCACCTTGGTCAGCATGCGGCCGCGCCAGCCGTGGGTCTTGGCGATCGCGCGGATGCGGGTCTCGCGCACCTTGACCAGGCCGAATTCGGCGGCGACGAAAAAAGCGTTCAGCAGCACCAGCAGCAGCGCGGCGACGACCAGCAGGACGTTTTGCATGGAAACAGGAAGAGTTGAGCAGCCGTCATGGTAGCCGACTTGGATAGCGGCAAGCCGGGCGCCTTCCGTTCGACCATGCCGATCGGGCTTGGTGCAGGTGCCGCAGCCGCCTTGGGAAAGACGGCCGTCGCGCGCACGCGTATCAGCGCCATCACCGCATCCGCGGCCATCCCGGCGCACTCCGTGGGGTAGTGCCAGATGGCCGCGCTGATCGTGACGATCTGCCCTGCCCGCCGGTCATGGCCGGCGGGGCACGGCTATTTCCTGCGTGCCGGCGGCAGGTCGGTACAGACGCCCTCGAACGCCTCGGCCGCCATGCCGATCGACTCGCCCAGGGTCGGGTGCGGGTGGATGGTCTTGCCGATGTCGACCGCGTCAGCGCCCATTTCGATCGCCAGCGCGATCTCGCCGATCATATTGCCGGCATCGGTGCCGACGATGGCACCGCCGACGATCCGGCGCGTCTCGGCGTCGAACAGCAGCTTGGTGAAACCCTCGTCGCGGCCGTTGGCCACCGCGCGGCCGGAAGCGCTCCACGGGAACAGGCCCTTTTCCAGCTGGATGCCCCTGGCCTTCGCCTCGTCCTCGGTGACGCCGACCCAGGCCACTTCCGGGTCGGTGTAAGCGACCGACGGGATCACGCGGGCATCGAAATGCGATTTCTGCCCGGCCGCCGCTTCCGCGGCCACGTGCGCCTCGTGCACCGCCTTGTGCGCCAGCATCGGCTGGCTGACGATGTCGCCGATCGCGAAGATGTGCGGCACGTTGCTGCGCATCTGTGAATCGACCTCGATGAAGCCGCGCTCGGTGACGGCGACGCCGGCCGCGTCGGCGCCAATCAGCTTGCCGTTCGGGCTGCGGCCGACCGCCACCAGCACCATGTCGTACAGCTGCGGCTCGGGCGCGGCCGTCGCCGCATCGGCGCTTTCGAAGCTGACCTTGATGCCGTCGGGCAGCGCCTCGACCGCCACTGTTTTGGTCTTCAACATGATCTTGTCGAAGCGCTTGGCGTTGAATTTCTGCCAGACCTTGACCAGGTCGCGGTCAGCGCCCTGCATCAGGCCGTCCAGCATTTCCACCACGTCGATGCGCGCGCCCAGCGTCGAATACACGCTGGCCATTTCCAGCCCGATGATGCCGCCGCCGATCACCAGCATGCGCTTCGGGATCTGCCGCAGTTCCAGTGCGCCGGTGGAATCGACGATGCGCGGATCCTGCGGGATGAACGGCAGCTTCACCACCGATGAACCGGCGGCGATGATCGCCTGCTTGAACTGGATCGTCTTCTTGCCACCGTCGGCTGCCGTCACTTCCAGGTGATGCGGGCCAACGAAGCGGCCGATGCCCTGCACCACGTTGACCTTGCGCGCCTTCGCCATGCTGCCCAGGCCGGCGGTCATCTTGCCGACCACCTTGTCCTTCCAGCCGCGCAGCTTGTCGACGTCCACCTGCGGCGGACCGAAGCTGACGCCGTGCGCGGCCAGGGCGGCGGTCTCGTCGATCGCCGCCGCCACATGCAGCAACGCCTTGGACGGAATGCAACCGACGTTCAGACAGACTCCGCCCAGCGTCGAATAGCGCTCCACCAGCACCGTCGCCATGCCGAGATCTGCGGCGCGGAAGGCGGCCGAATAGCCGCCGGGACCGGCACCCAACACCAGCATTTCGCATTCGAGGTCGGCGGTGCCGCTGAATTCGCTCGCCGCCGGCGCCGGGGCGGGTGCCGGCGCGGGCG
>JBATWJ010000379.1:0-2791 GCA_049672545.1 Burkholderiaceae bacterium | reverse complement strand
CCCTACGACACCGCCACCACGCGCTTCAACGATGGCCGCTGCGACAGCGGCGGCCGGCTCTGGGTCGGCACGATCTACGAGCCGCGCGACCGCCCGCAAGGCACGCTGTACCGGGTCGAGCGCGGCGCCGTGCAGGACGCCGGCAAGCCGGTGACGGTCTCCAACGGCGTCGCCTTCAGTCCGGATGGGCGCACGCTGTACCACGCCGACACCAGCCGGCACGCAATCCACGCCTACGATTACGACCCGGCACAGGGGACGATCGGTGCCGGCCGCCTGTTCAAGCAGTTCTCCGACGAGCGCCTGGCGCCCGACTACGGCGGACGGCCGGACGGCGCCGCGGTCGATAGCGAAGGTGCCTACTGGTGCGCGATGTACGAGGGCGGCCGCCTGCTGCGGCTGGCGCCTGATGGCACGGTGCTGCGCGAGATCGCGCTGCCGGTGCGCTGCCCGACCATGATGGCTTTCGGTGGCGACGATCTGCGCACGCTGTACATCACCACCGCGCGCCACAACCGGCCGGCCACCGAACTCCAGCACCACCCTCTTTCCGGCTATATTCTGTCGTTGCGGATCGACGTTCCCGGCCGCTTGGACCATGCCTACGTTCGCTAGAACGGTCAACCACAACGACACCTCATGAGCAAATTCATCCTCGCGCTGGACCAGGGCACCACCAGTTCGCGCGCCATTCTGTTCGACCACGCCGGCCGCATCCATGCGTCGGCGCAGCAGGAATTCCGCCAGATCTTTCCGCATCCGGGCTGGGTCGAGCATGACGCCGATGACATCTGGCAGTCGCAACTGGCGGTCGCGCGCCAGGTGCTGCGCGAAAATCGCCTGGGCGCGGCGGACGTCGCCGCCATCGGCATTACCAACCAGCGCGAGACGACACTGCTGTGGGATCGCGAAAGCGGGGAGCCGGTCGCCAACGCGATCGTCTGGCAAGACCGGCGCACCGCGGCGCTGTGCGATGCGCTGCGCGCGCAGGGCAAGGCCGAGCTGTTCCAGCACAAGACCGGCCTCGTGCTCGATTCGTATTTTTCCGGCACCAAGCTGAAATGGCTGCTCGACAACGTGCCCGATGCGCGCCGCAAGGCCGAGCGCGGGCAGCTGGCGTTCGGCACCATCGACAGCTGGCTGCTGTTCAAGCTGTGCGGCATGCACGTGACCGACACCAGCAATGCGTCGCGCACGCTGCTGTTCAACATCCACACGCGGGAATGGGACGACGAGCTGCTGGCCGCGCTCGACATCCCGCGCGCGCTGCTGCCGCAAGTGGTCGCCAGCAGCCAGCCGGTCGGCAGCACGCACGCCGAACTGTTCGGCGCGCCGATCACTGTGGCCGGCATTGCCGGCGACCAGCAGGCCGCCTCGTTCGGCCAGGCCTGCCATCGGCCCGGCATGGCGAAGAACACCTACGGCACCGGCTGCTTCATGCTGATGCATACCGGGCAAAAGGCGGTTGCTTCGCGCCACCGGTTGCTCACCACCATCGGCTGGACGCTGGCCGGCGCCGACGCTGGCGCCAGCCGCACCGACTACATGCTGGAAGGCAGCGTCTTCATGGCCGGCGCCACTGTGCAATGGCTGCGCGACGGCCTCGGCATCATCCGCGAATCGTCCGAAGTCGAAGCGCTGGCGTTGAGCGTGCCGGACAACGGCGGCGTGGTCTTCGTCCCCGCCTTCGCCGGCCTCGGCGCGCCGTACTGGGATTCCTATGCGCGCGGCACCGTGGTCGGCATGACGCGCGGCACCACCAAGGCGCACATCGCGCGCGCGGCGCTGGAAAGCATCGCCTACCAGACGGTCGATGTGCTGGAGGCGATGCAGGGCGATTCGACCATCGCGCTGCACGAACTGCGTGTCGACGGCGGCGCCGCCCGCAATGATTTGCTGATGCAGTTCCAGGCCAACGTGCTGGGCGTACCGGTGGTGCGCCCGGTGGTTACCGAGACCACGGCTTTGGGAGCCGCCTATCTGGCCGGACTGGCCATCGGCTTCTGGTCATCGCAGGAAGAGATCGCCGCCCAGTGGCGCATGGAGCGCTGCTTCGAGCCGGCCATGAGCGCCGACGAACGCGGCAGCCGGATCGCGCTGTGGCGACGCGCCGTACCGCGGGCGCAAGCATGGCTGGACCCATCACCGGCGGCGCCGCCCGGTCGGCGCTGCCATTTTAAAAAGGACATTCATGACGATTCGTCGCAGTCTCCGCAGCGTCCTCTTCGTCGGCGTGCTTGGCGCCGCCATCCAGCTGCCGGCCCAGGCGGTCGATTCCGTCTCGCTGGAAGCGGCAACCGGCAACAAGACGCAGGCGGTGCGCGCCGGCCTGCAGTGGAACTGGTCGAGCAAATGGTGGCAATCGAACGGCACCCATATCGGCGGCTACTGGGATTTGAGTCTGGGACAGTGGCGCGGCACCCGCTACCAGAACCGGGATGCCACGCAAAACATCACCGACCTCGGCTTCACGCCGGTCTTCCGTTTCCAGCGCGACGACAAGCGCGGTTTCTATGGTGAATTTGGCATTGGCGCCCACTACCTGACCGGCCTCTACGACAACGATGGCCGGCAGTTGTCGACCCATTTCCAGTTTGGCGACCATGTCGGCATCGGCTATGTATTCGCCAATGCGCTCGATCTGGGTCTTCGCTACCAGCATTTTTCGAATGGCGGGTATGCAGAGCCGAATGACGGGGTGAATATGGTGGTGGTGCGGCTGCGGTATGGGTTTTAGCGGAAGCGGGGGTAGGTGGCAGGCGGGCCGTATGCCGCCGGTACGGCGCAGCAA
>JBATWJ010000378.1:0-1919 GCA_049672545.1 Burkholderiaceae bacterium | reverse complement strand
GCGCCGCGCGCTGCTCGACCAGCGCCAGCTGGATGTCCTCGACCGAGATCGGCTTGGCCGCCAGCCGGTAGAACTGGTCCAGCAGCGCCACCGCCTGCGCCGCATTGGCGCCGCTGACGATGAATTTCTCGCCGCGCCGGAACATCGTGACGTCGAGCGCGGCGGCGATCTGGCGCAGGTTCTCGTCCATCGGCCCGCACAGGTACGCGAGCCGCGTATTGTCGAGCGGTTCCGGTGTGAAGTGCAGCGGCTGGTGCGGAGTCTTTTTCAAGCGTATCGGAAAGGGTAAAAAGCGGTGAATGGCGCTAGCGGCCGGCGTGGAGTTCGCCGCGCAGCGAATACGAATTGGCCTGGGTGATGCGCACGTCGATCAGCCGGCCGACCAGCGCCACGCCTTCGGCGCCGCCGTCGAAGTTGACCACCCGGTTGTTCTCGGTGCGGCCCTGCAGCTCGGCCGGATTTTTCTTCGACGGTCCTTCGACCAGGATGCGTTCGATGCTGCCGACCATCGCCTGGCTGATTTTTTGCGCGTTGGCATGCACCACCGCCTGCAGGTGCTGCAGCCGCCGCAGCTTGACTTCCTGTGGCGTGTCGTCGGCCAGCGAGGCCGCCGGCGTGCCGGGGCGCGGGCTGAACACGAAGGAAAAGCTGCTGTCGTAGCCGATGTCGTCGATCAGCTTCATCAGCGCCGCGAAATCCTCCTCGGTCTCGCCCGGGAAGCCGACGATGAAATCGCTGGATACCGCGATGTTCGGCCGCACCTGGCGCAGGCGCCGGATCACCGACTTGTATTCGAGCGCGGTATAGCCGCGCTTCATCGCCGCCAGGATCTTGTCCGAACCGTGCTGCGCCGGCAGGTACAGGTGGTCGACCAGTTTCGGCACCTTGGCGTAGGTGTCGATCAGCCGCTGCGTGAATTCCTTCGGGTGGCTGGTGACGAAGCGGATCCGTTCGATGCCGGGGATCTCGGCAACGTATTCAATCAACAGCGCGAAATCGGCGACCTCGCCGTCCGCCATCAGGCCGCGATAGGCGTTGACGTTCTGCCCCAGCAGCGTGACTTCCTTGACGCCCTGTTCGGCCAGGCCGGCGATTTCGGTCA
The DNA here is from genome assembly GCA_049672545.1 of Burkholderiaceae bacterium. Classification (GTDB taxonomy): domain Bacteria; phylum Pseudomonadota; class Gammaproteobacteria; order Burkholderiales; family Burkholderiaceae_D; genus DATJCV01. Next base: position 817 of record JBATWJ010000378.1, on the reverse strand, counting down.
GCACGTCGTCGAAGCGGCGCGATACTTCCTCGCCGCGTGTGTATGGCACCACGCAATAGCTGCAGTACTTGCTGCAGCCTTCCATGATCGACACGAAGGCGGTCGGGCCGTCGACCCTGGCCGGCGGCAGGTGGTCGAATTTTTCGATTTCGGGAAAGCTGATGTCGACCTGCGGCCGGCCGGAGGCGCGCCGCTCTTCCAGCAACTGCGGCAGCCGGTGCAGCGTCTGCGGCCCGAACACCAGGTCGACATACGGCGCGCGCGAGACGATCGCGGCGCCTTCCTGCGACGCCACGCAGCCGCCGACGCCGATCATCAGATCGGGCTTGTCGCGCTTCAGCTCGCGCAGGCGGCCGAGGTCGGAAAACACCTTCTCCTGCGATTTTTCGCGGATCGAACAGGTGTTGATCAGGATGACGTCGGCGTCTTCCGGGCGGTCGGTCTGGACCATGCCGTCGGCCGCCTGCAGCACGTCGGCCATCTTGGCCGAGTCGTACTCGTTCATCTGGCAGCCGAAGGTCTTGATGAATAATTTTTTTTGCATGATATGAATGCGGGGCCGGCGCGGGCGGCTTACTTGGCGACGGCTTCCTGGTTCGGCGCCGGCACCCGGATCTCGTCGGCGGTGAGGATCCAGACGCGGTCGACCTCGCCCTGTTCGTTGACGGTGTAGTTGACCGGAATGCCGGAGCCGCGCAGCGCGGCCGGCATTTCGATCAGATTGTCCTGGTTCCAGATGCGGGCGCCGGCCGCCAGTGCCGCGGTGCGGCCGTCGATGACGATCGCCGGCCACGGTGCCGGCGTCATCGCGCCGCGC
>JBATWJ010000377.1:0-1825 GCA_049672545.1 Burkholderiaceae bacterium | reverse complement strand
GGTCGGCACGGCTTCCCCGGCCGGCGCCGGCGGCTCCACGCCCTCCACCACCGCGTCGTAGGTGCCGTCCTCGGCATCGTGCGCGTGGCCGATTGCCGCCAAGAGACCCGGCGCCAGCTGGCTGCGGTCGAGGATCACCTTGCCGTCCTGCACCTCGTGCACCGCCGCCAGCGGTACTGTGAAGTCGCCGGCGTTTTCGACATAGACCAGCAACTCCGGCCGTCCGCCCGCACCGATGCCGCGCACCGAGCCAATGCCGGCCTCGCCATCGGAAACGAACACCATCCAGCCTTCGCGGATCATTTCCTGCATCTTCATGACGGCCTCCGGCGCCGCGCGCTCAATGTCCGGCCTCGCCCTGGCGGCCGGCCTCGAACAGGAACCAGACGCGGCGCTCGGTCTCGTCGATCCAGTTCTCGATCAGGCTGGCGGTGGCCAGGTCATCGTGCTCGTCGCACACGCCATGCACCTCGCGCAACGCCGCGGCGAGTGCCTTGTTGTCCTCGCGCAACTCGGCCAGCATGTCCTGCGGCGTCACGTATTCGGCGTCGTTGTCGGGCACGCGCTGCAACCGCGCGATGTGGCCGATCGAGCGCAGCGTGACGCCGCCCAGCTTGCGCACACGCTCGGCGATCGGGTCGGTCATCGCGAACAGTTCGTCGCCGTGCTCGTCGAGCAGCAGGTGGTAGTCGCGAAAATGCGGGCCGCTCATGTGCCAATGGAAATTCTTGGTTTTCAGGTACAGCGCGAACACGTCGGCCAGCACGGCGTTCATCGCGCCGGAGATGTCGCGTACCGCACCCTCGTCGAGGCCGGATGGAGTGTGCAGCGGCGCGCGCTGCCGTTGGGCGACGGCGCCCTTGGCCGTCATCGCAGGTTTGGTCATGATCTGCTCCTGGAAGGTGGGATTGCCGAAAAAAACAGGAAGAACGGAGCGCCACGAGTTTCAGGGAACCGCGCCCAACCCACGGCAAAGCGGCCGGCGGCGGCCGGATCGATCCATTCTAGGCGGTGCCGGATGGCTGCCATTTGCGCCGCCACAAGCCGACGACGCGCGGCAAATCCCGATAAAATGGCCGCCCCGGCCAGCGCGGCCACGCCCCGCCCGCCGCGCAAAACAAGAAGCCCGCATGAGCATCGCCACCATCCTGTTCCCCGATTTTTCGCTGATCCTGTTCGGTTTCATCCTTTATCGCAGCACCCGCTGGGGCGCCGATTTCTGGACCGGCCTGGAAAAGCTGGTGTACTACGTGCTGTTTCCGGCGCTGCTGTTTCTTTCGACCGCGCGCGCGCCGCTGGATTTCGCCAGCACCGGCAATCTGCTGGCGGTCGCGCTGGCGGTCACCGGCGCCGGCATCGCGCTCGGCTGGCTCGGCAAGCCGCTGTTCCGCCCGGGGCCGATGATCTTCGAGTCGGGCGTGCAGACCGCGTTCCGCTTCAATTCCTACATCGCTTTCGCGGTCGCCACGCGGCTGGGCGGCGAGCACGCGACCTCGCTGATGGCGTTGATCGTCGGCTTTACCGTACCGCTGTGCAACGCGGCGGCGGTGCACGCGCTGGTGCACAAGAGCGGCGGGCTGTGGAAGGGCCTGCTGCAAAACCCGCTGCTCTTGGCGACCTCGGCCGGCATCCTGTTCAACCTGGCCGGGCTGCAGGTGCCGGAACTGGCCGGCGCGATCCTGGCGCGACTCGGCAATTCGTCGATCGCGCTCGGCCTGATCATGGTCGGCGCCGGCCTGCGGCTGTCCGGCCTGCACGAGGCCAAGGCGATTTCCGCCTGGTTCCTGGCGGTCAAGCTGCTGGCGCTGCCGGCACTGGCCTACGC
>JBATWJ010000376.1:0-3117 GCA_049672545.1 Burkholderiaceae bacterium | reverse complement strand
AGTCCGAGGTGCGCGCGCGGCTCGGCGCCGGCAAGATCGTCGGCGCCTCGTGTTACGGCAGCATCGCACTCGCGCACGACGCGCAGGCAGCCGGCGCCAGCTACGTCGCGTTCGGCGGCTTCTATCCGTCGCGCGTGAAAAAATATCCGGTCACCACGCCGCCGGAGATCGTCGCGCAAGCGAAGGCGGGAATTCCGTTGCCCGTAGTCGTCATCGGCGGCATGACGCATGCCAACGCCGCGCCGCTGGTGGCCCAGGATGCGGATATGGTTGCGGTGATCAGCAGCGTGTATATGGCGGACGACCCGGAGGCGGCGGCGCGCGGCTTCGCCAGCTTGTTCGGGTCCTGAAACTCCCTCGGGCTGGACAGATTTACTTGCGTCTCCCGTCATTCCGGCTTTCACCGAATGACGGGAGAGAGTGATGGGTCCTTGCCCGATTCCAGACGCTCCAGCCGCTTCAACTCGACTCCAAGCTTTTCGCGCATCGCCGCCGACGCCGCCTGCATCGGCATGCGCAGCTCATCACGCATCAAGCCGATCGTCGCCAACGCCGCCTTGAGCGGCCCCGGATTCGGCTCGGCAAACAACAGCTGTATCAACGGCAGCAGCCGGTAGAACATCTCTCTCGCCGTTTCCAGCTTTCCTTCCCGGACCATCTGCGCGATACGCACGAACAGGTCCGGCCGAATGTGGGCGGAAGCGGCGATGGCTCCGCTTCCGCCCAGGCACAGCGTCGCGAGCATCTGCTGATCCTCACCCGCCAGCACCTGCAATGACGCATCGGTGATCAGATTCATCGTCAACCCCAGGTCGCCGCCGCAATCCTTCACCGCCACGACGCGTTCATGCCGCGGAAGCGCACGCATGGTATCCAGCTCGATGCCGACTCCGGTGCGGTAGGGAATGTGATCGACGATCAGCGGCGCCGGGGCCGCATCGGCAAGCACGCGAAATATTTGATCAGCGCCGCCCGTGCCGGCCGGATGTAGTAGGGCGCCGGCACCAGCAGTGCCGCGATCGGCCGGCCTCGCAAGTGCTGCAATGTGCCGCGCACCGCCTCGACGCTGTTGCCGCTTACGCCCATGACGACAGGACGGCCGGCGGCCGCATCCAGCACCTCCAGTTGTTCTTCCCCGCTCTGTGCCGCCGCCTCGCCGGTCGATCCGCAGGCGACCAGACCGGAAACGCCGGCCTCGGCCACGACACGGACGAGCGAACGCAGCGCGGAACGATCGATCGCTCCATGGTGAAACGGGGTAACCAGTGGCACCCAGATACCTGTAAAACTCGTCATTGCACACTCCCATAGGCAGACCGACAGAGGTCACCGCCAGGGGGCAACGAGGATACTTGTACTGAGAAGAGGAAAATTCAACCTTCGCGCATGCTGTCCCGTCGGCCCATCAGACGGGACAGTGCGCCCCGGTCAAATGAGCGCTGTTTTTTGGATTTGCCTGCAAACGCCAGGCATGCCGCTGCCTGCTGCGGGAAGCGTGGCGGCCGGCATGAAGGGCGGTCAGGGCAGGCATCGGATGCCGGTCAAGATTGTTTGTCCGATTGTGAGCGAGGCGCTTTGCCGCCGTCAAGGGTCGCGGCCGCCAAGGCGTCGATGAAGGCGCGCAAGCGCGGCGGCATGAGGCGATTGCCGGCCCAGACGACGTTGATCGGCATCGGAGCTTGCCGGAAAGCCGCCAGCACTTCCACCAGCCGGCCTCGCGCGAGTTCGTCGGCCGCCATGTAGTCGGGAACCTGCACGATGCCGGCGCCGAGGCAGGCGGCTTGCACCATGGCCTCGCCATCGTCGGCAAGCATGCGGTGCGCGGGTTCCACTTCGGTGGTGTCGCCGTTGACGAGAAAGCGGATCGGCCGTGGACGTCCCGTAGTTGGAATGCGATGCGCGACGAAGGCGTGCCCTTCCAGCCGCGACGGATGTTTCGGCTTGCCCGTTCGCGCAAGATAGTCGGGGCTGGCGCAGGTCAGCATTTGCTGCCAGTCGATCCTTCTGCTCGCCAGCCGGGAATCCTCCAGCGGCATGACGCGGATCGCGGCGTCGATGCCTTCCTTCACCACGTCGGACACCTGGTCGGACAGCCGCACATCGGCGCGCAAATGCGGATATTGCAGCAGCAGCCTGGTCACGACCGGGATGATCACGCGCTTGCCGTAGGTGATCGGCACGCTGATCCGTAAGTCGCCGCGCGGCTCTCCGCTTGCGCCGGCGGCCAGCAGTTCGAGCTCGTCGATGTCGGCGAGGATCTTTTCGCAGCGGGCAAACAAGGCTTCCCCGTCCGATGTCAGCGTCACCTGGCGCGTGGTCCGGTGGAAGACCTTGACGCCCAGTTGCCGTTCCAGCTTGAGAATGCGCTTGGCGATGGTTGACGCGGTGACGCCGAGTTCGCGGCCGGCACGCGCAAAGCTGCGATGGCGCGCGGCGCTGGCGAAGGCGATGAAGTGGCTGAATCCGCTCATCGGTCGATTGGAGAAAATTTTTCCTTAATATTATGACATTAGCGGATATTCCGGTTTAGTAAAGGACCTTTCATACTGCCTCGCGTGCCGTTGTCCAACGGCGTCAACATCCAGGAGAGGCAACCATGTATGTAGTCCCCAACCAGCCGCCGGCGGAAGCCGGCCTTCCGGGAATCGCCCATGCCACGCTGGCCGGAAGCAGCGACGGCCTGCGCGACCTGTCGATCTGGCATCAATCGATGGCGCCGGGCGCAGCCACCCCGCCTCATCGGCATGACTGCGAAGAAGTGGTGCTCTGTACGGCAGGAAATGGCGAGCTGCACATTGACGGGCGCGTCGAGCGGTTCGGTCCGAATACGACCATTTTCGTCCCACGCAATGCCGACCATCAGATCTTCAGCGTCGGCAGCGAGCCGCTGCAGATGGTGGCGGTATTCGGTACGTCGCCGGTGGAAGTGTTCCTTCCGGACGGCGAGCGCCTCGAACTGCCATGGCGGAGCTAGTCGAGGCCAGCGCGGGTGCGCCCGGCGTGACACTTGCTGCCGGTGCAGAGTTTATCTGGTTGGACGGCGCCCGGGATGCGCGGCCGCTCAATCCCGCGGTGCCGTCCAGAGCGGCTGCAGCGCCATCGACCACGCCTCGGTGT
>JBATWJ010000375.1:0-3539 GCA_049672545.1 Burkholderiaceae bacterium | reverse complement strand
GCCGCAGACCGTCGCCAGTGCCAGCGCCAGGACGGCGGCGGCGGCCAGCGACGATCCGATCAGCAGCGCGCGGCGGCGGTCCATGTCAGAAGTCGTAGCGCGCGGTCAGCTTCAGCTGGCGCCCTGGATCGGGATAGATGTTGCCGCGGCAGCCGTAGGCGCGGCTGAAGTAGTCGCGCCCGGTCAGGTTGCTGCCGGCGATCGCCAGCTCCCACTGGCCGAAGCGCTGCGCGTAGCGGGCGTCGAGGGTGGTGTACGACGGCATCCTGGCCGGGCAGGCATTGTCGAAATCGTTGCCGTAGCGCTGCTCGCCGACCCATTGCAGGCCGACGTCGGCATTCTGGCCGTTGCCGGAATCCCAGTTCAGCCGCGCCGACAGCGTGTTGCGCGGCACCAGCGTCACTTCGCGGCCAGCGTTGGGGCCGTCGGTGAAGGTCGCGTCGACGTGCTGGAAGCTGGCCAGCGCGGTGAATTGCGGGTTCAGCTTCCAGTGCAGCGCCAGTTCGACGCCGCGGCGGCGGGTCGCATCGAGATTGACGTTGGTGAAGGTCGGCGGGTCGAACATGATTTCATTCTGCAGCCGATGCTCGAACAGCGTCACCGTCAGCTTGCGCGCGGCGTCGCCGAACACTGCGCCGAGCGCGGTGTCGTGCGAAGTCTGCGGCTTCAGCGGCTGGTCCGGCAGATTGGTGTAGCGGTTGTCGTCGACGTTGGCCACGCGGTAGCTCTGCCCGGCGCGGGCGAACAGCCGCAGCAGCGGCAGCGGCGCGACGCTGCCCTGCAGGTTCCAGGCGTTCAGCCCGAACGACTGCCGGTAGCTGTTGCCGAAGCCGGGATCGCGCGCCTCCTGGTCGAAGTTCTCGTGCCGCGCGCCGAAGGCGATCCGCGCAGTGTCGCGGTAGCGGATTTCATCCTGCAGGTAGATCGCCTTCGAGCGCTGCGACGCGCTGGCGGCGCTGACCGCATCGTTCTGCTTCCAGTCGGCAAAGTCCAAACCCGCCACCAGTTCGTTGCTCCAGATGGTGCCGGCGGCCAGATGGCGCAGCCGCGGCGAGAACTGCGTGCCGCGCGTGTTCAGCTCGGTCGCGTTGCTGAAGCCGCCGCCGTAGTCTTCGAACATTTTCGAGGTCTTTTCGCTGTGCGCCAGTTCTGCCGCCAGTTCGATGGCGCCGAAGCGGCGTTCGGAAAACAGCGTGTAGCGGTCCAGGTCGTAGGATGCGTGATCGTTGGGCTTGACGGTCTGGCGCGGATCGGCCTCGAATTGCGCCAGGCTGAGCGGTCCGGCCAGCCGGCTTTGCTGGCGCGCGGCGTCGATGCGCATGCCGATCCGCCCTGCGCGGTCGGCCCATTGCAGGCCGCCGCTGAAATTGCTCTGGTCGGACGCGTTGTTGGCGCGGTAGTTGTCGGCGCGGGCGCGGCCGATATTGGCATCCAGTGCGAAATTGTCCCAGCCCTTGGCCAGCGACGCGCGCAACTCCTGGTAGCCGTAGGAGCCGATCGCGGCGGTCGCCGACGCCCGCGTCTGGTTGCGCTGCGCACGCCTGGTGATGATCTGGATGGTGCCGCCGGTGGCGCCGGAACCATACAGCACGCCATTGCCGCCGCGCACGATCTCGATGCGCTCGACCGACTCGATCGGGATCGACGACAGCAGCGCCGGCGCCTGCTCGTTTTCCGACAGCCGCACGCCGTCGATCAGGATCACCATGTTCTGGTCGCTGGTGTCGCCGAAGCCGCGCAGGTCGAGCGAATAGTCGGCGCTGCCGTACAGGTTCTGGCGGCCGTAGACGCCGCCGATCCTGCGGATCGCCTGGTTGACGTCGGCCGCGCCGGAGGCGCGGATCTGTTCGCTGTCGATGACGATCGCGTCGGCCGGACTGAACGCCGGATCGGCGGCGAAGCGCGAGCCGGTCACCAGCACCGGCGCAAGCGGCGCCGCATTGGCGGGCGCATCTTGCGCCAGCGCTTCGGCGGCCAGCAGGGAAAGAATGGAAACGAGCACGAGCGCGGGCCGGCGGCCGGCACCACGGGATACGGCGGAAAGGAGCATGATGGACTTGTCAACGGGGCATCCGGCCTGCTTCCCCGCAAGCCGGATTCAACAGGAGCGGCGCGGCGGCGATGCCGGCGCTTCTCCCACCTGTCTGGCCGGTATCCGGGCTGACAAGCTCAACCGTCCAACCTTCCCATGCGCAGCACAGTGGCATCGAGAGACGGCCTGCCGCCCGGACCTGCCAGTGCGGCAGATCGGGGGCGACGCTTGCTTACCGTTGCGGGGGCAGCACACGCAGGTTTCGGGCAATCGCCCGAAACGCCGTGTTTCCCGTTTAACTGCCGGCATGAGCATGCCGGCGGGCACCAGAGCGGCGACAGTGTATGCGCTCGGCCACGCCGGCGTCAAACCGGTGTGCCGGGTCGGGAAAGGCTTTGCGCGGCTGCCGCAAACCATTACACTGATGCCACAAGGAATCATTCCTCCGCTGCCCGTGCCAGACCCGACTACCTACTACAGTGCCCAGCTCGACGCGCGCGCTGCGATTCCGGACCATCCCTACATCTTCACGCGCTGGCTGCGCGCGTCGGAACAGGTACGGCGCGGCAGCGCCGCGCTGCTCGATTTGGCCTATGGGGAGGCGGACGGCGAACGGCTGGATTTTTTCCCGGCGCGTCAAGGCGGCGGACCGCTGCTGGTCTTCATCCACGGCGGCTGGTGGCGCTCGCTCGACAAGTCGGATTTTTCCTTCATCGCGCCGGGCTGGCTGCGCGCCGGCTTCAACGTGGCGCTGACCAATTACACGCTGGCGCCCGAGGCCAGCATCGAGGACATGGTGACGCAGCAGCAGAGGGCGCTGGCCTGGCTGTACCGACGTGCCGAGCAGTACGATTTCGATGCCGGACGGATCTGCATCGCCGGCCATTCCGCCGGCGCCCACCTGGCGGCGATGATGCTGGCGACCGACTGGCGCACGGTCGGCCCCGGCCTGCCGTCCGACCTGCTGAAGGCCGGCGTGCTGCTGTCCGGCCTGTACGACCTGCAGCCGGTGCTGCACGCGCCGTTCGTCAACGACGACCTGCGATTGACGCCGGAGCGTGCCGAAGCGCTGTCGCCGGCGCTGTTGCCGGGTCCGGCGACGCCGTTCGTCACCGCCGTCGGCGGGCTGGAGTCGGAGGAATTCAAGCGTCAGACAGCACTGCTAGGGAGCCGCTGGAGCGCCGGCCACCAGGCCGATCTCCCGCTGCCGACGGCCAATCACCTGACGATCTGCGATGCATTCGCCGCGCCCGGCGACGCGCTGCACGAAGCCGGCGTCGATTTCCTGGCGCGTGCGGGACGGTGAGAATGTAGCGAAAACGTCACCTCTACAGAATGGAAGCCGGCTGCCGATATAGCAGAGATTGAGCCGGAGCTGAATGAAGGAATGGAAGGCCGCCGCCGCGACGCCGCGGCTGGCGCAACGATGGAGATGCTTTGATCATGGATGACGCAGTCGACCTGGATGCCCTGTTTGACGAAATATCGGCGCAGCGCGCGGACACGG
>JBATWJ010000374.1:0-4597 GCA_049672545.1 Burkholderiaceae bacterium | reverse complement strand
AGGTGCGCGTGGGCGGGCCGCAGACCGAGCTGATCCGCGCTGCCGGCGCCCACGTCAAGGCCTGGAAGGCGGCCAACATCGACATGCGCTCGCCGCGCCACGAGCAGTTCAAGTTGCTCGGCGAAGCCATGGAAATGGCCGCCGCCCGCCTCGATCCGAAGTACGGCCTCGACTGGAGCATCGTGGTAGCGGCGCCGCGCGCCGACTTCATGGGCGGCGTCACACGCAGTCTGTACAACGGCCTTTTGATCGCCGCCGTCTGCATTTTGGTCGCGCTGCTGTTCGGGCTGGCGATCCTGAACCGGGTGCTGGCCGACATCCGCCAGTTGACCGATGCCGCTTACAAGGTCGGGGCTGGCGAACCGCTGCCGAAGCTGGAAATCGAGCGCAACGACGAACTGGGCCAGCTGGCGCAGACCTTTTCCGAGATGGAGCGCAACCTGCGCACCGACCGCCTGACTGGCGTCGCGACGCGCGAATGGCTGCTGCAGCAGATCGCCACGCTGCAGCGCCAAGGACGGCGCCGCTTTGCACTGCTGTTCGTCGACCTTGATGATTTCAAATTCATCAACGACCACTATGGTCACGACGCCGGCGACCAGGTACTGGCCAGCATCGCCGCCCGCATGAAGATGGCGGTGCGCGGCAGCGACGTCGTCGCCCGTTACGGCGGTGACGAGTTCGCGGTGCTGCTGAAGGATACCGGCTCGATGCGCGAAATCTTCGCGGTCGAGCGCAAGCTGGCGGCGCTGGTGGAGCAGCCGGTCGAGCTGGATGGCGGCAGCAGCGAAACCATCGGCGTGTCGATCGGCTGGGCCATGTTTCCGCACGATGGCGACACGGTCGAAAAACTGCTGAAGGTGGCCGACCTGCGCATGTTTGCCAGCAAGAAGGAGCGCAAGAGCATGCGCGAAGGCGGCATCGAAGTGATGTTCGAGGGATGATTCCGCGGCGGTCAGGATACTCCCTAAATAGGGGTCTCAATCCGGGCGCGCTGTCTGAGAAATCACCTCATACTCCCTTTATTTCTGTTTCAGCAGCGGCGCCAGGTATTTTCCGGTGAAGCTGGCCGGATTCTTCGCCACCTGCTCCGGCGTGCCGCTGGCGATGATGCAGCCGCCGCCGGCGCCGCCTTCGGGGCCGAGGTCGACCACCCAGTCGGCGGTCTTGATCACGTCCAGGTTGTGCTCGATGATGACCACGGTATTGCCCTGGTCGCGCAGCCGGTGGATCACCTTCAGCAGCAGGTCGATGTCGTGGAAATGCAGGCCGGTGGTCGGCTCGTCCAGGATGTACAGCGTCCTGCCGGTGTCGCGCTTGGACAGTTCCAGCGACAGCTTGACGCGCTGCGCCTCGCCGCCGGACAAGGTGGTCGCGCTCTGGCCGAGTCGGATGTAGCCGAGGCCGACGTCCAAGAGCGTCTGCAGCTTGCGCGCCACCACCGGCACCGGCTGGAAGAATTCGGCCGCTTCCTCGACCGTCATGTCCAGCACTTCGTGGATGTTCTTGCCCTTGTACTGGACTTCCAGCGTTTCGCGGTTGTAGCGCTTGCCGTGGCAGACGTCGCACGGCACGTAGACGTCCGGCAGGAAGTGCATCTCGACCTTCAAGACGCCGTCGCCCTGGCAGGCTTCGCAGCGGCCGCCCTTGACGTTGAACGAGAAGCGGCCGGCCGAATAGCCGCGTTCCTTGGCTACCGGCACCGTCGAGAACAGTTCGCGGATCGGCGTGAACACGCCGGTATAGGTGGCCGGGTTGGAGCGCGGCGTGCGTCCGATCGGCGCCTGGTCGACCGCGATCACCTTGTCGAAATGCTCGAAGCCGCTGATGGTCTCGTGCGCCGCCGGCTCCGCGTGCGAACCGTACAGGTGGCGCGCCGCTGCCAGGTACAGCGTATCGTTGACCAGCGTCGACTTACCGGAACCGGACACGCCGGTCACGCAAGTGAGCAGCCCGACCGGCAATTCCAGCGTCACGCCCTGCAGGTTGTTGCCGGCGGCGCCTTCGATGACGAACTGCCGCTCCGGGTCGGGCGCGGTGCGCCGCTTCGGCACCGCGATCGTGCGCGTGCCGTTCAGGTATTGCGCGGTCAGCGATTCCTTGTGGCGCAGAATGTCCTTCAACGGTCCCTGTGCAATCACTTCGCCGCCATGCACGCCGGCGCCGATGCCCATGTCGACGATGAAGTCGGCGCTGCGGATCGCGTCTTCGTCGTGCTCGACCACCAGCACGCTATTGCCGATGTCGCGCAGGTGTTTCAGAGTATCGATCAGGCGGTCGTTGTCGCGCTGGTGCAGGCCGATCGACGGCTCGTCCAGCACGTACATGACGCCGGTCAGGCCGGAGCCGATCTGCGACGCCAGCCGGATGCGCTGCGCCTCGCCGCCGGACAGCGTGTCGGCGCTGCGGTCCAGCGACAGGTAGTCGAGGCCGACGTTGTTCAGGAACTTCAGCCGCGAGACGATTTCCTTGATGATGCGGTCGGCGATCTCGCGCCGGGCGCCGGTCAGCTTCAACTGTTCGAAGAACGCCAGCGTGTCGCGCAGCGGCGTCGCCGCCACTTCGTAGATCGCGCGCTGCTGTGCGCCGGCGCCGATCTTGACGAAGCGCGCCTCGATGCGCAGCCGGTGGCCGTGGCAGCTCGGGCAATCCTTCTTGTTGATGAATTTCGCCAGTTCTTCCTTGACCGCCATCGAATCGGTTTCGCGGTAGCGCCGCTCCAGGTTGGTGACCACGCCTTCGAAGCTGTGCTCGCGCACCACCGCGCGCCCGCGCTCGTTGATATAGGTGAACGGGATCGCCTGCCGGCCGGAGCCGAACAGGATCACCTGCCGCGCGGCTTCGGGCAGCTCGTCGAACGGCGCGTCGATGTCGAATTCATAGAATGCCGCCAGGTTCGACAGCATCTGGAAATAGAACTGGTTGCGCCGGTCCCAGCCCTTGATCGCCCCGGACGCCAGCGACAGATTGGGGAAGGCGACGATGCGGCGCGGATCGAAGAATTCGATGTGGCCGAGGCCGTCGCATTCCGGGCAGGCGCCCATCGGATTATTGAACGAAAACAGCCGCGGCTCCAGCTCGTGCAGCGAATAGCCGCAGATCGGGCAGGCGAACTTGTTGGAGAACAGGTGCTCGGTGCCGCTGTCCATCTCCACCGCCAGCGCCCGCCCTTCGGCCATGCGCAGCGCGGTCTCGAAGCTTTCCGCCAGCCGCTGCTTGATGTCGGGCTTCACCTTGACGCGGTCGATGACGACGTCGATCGTATGCTTCTCGGTCTTCTTCAGCTTCGGCAGCGCGTCGACCTCGACGATCTTCGCCGGCGCGGTGCCGCTCTGCACCCGAAAGCGCACGAAGCCCTGCGCCTGCATCTGCTCGAACAGGTCGGCATGCTCGCCCTTGCGGTTGGCCACCACCGGCGCCAGGATCATCAGCCGCGTGTCTTCCGGCATCGCCAGCACGGCGTCGACCATCTGCGATACCGATTGCGCCGCCAGCGGGTTTTCCGGGTGGTCCGGGCAGTATGGCGTGCCGATGCGCGCGTACAACAGGCGCAGGTAGTCGTGGATCTCGGTCACGGTGCCGACCGTGGAGCGCGGGTTGTGCGAGGTCGCCTTCTGCTCGATCGAGATCGCCGGCGACAGGCCTTCGATCAGGTCGACGTCCGGCTTTTCCATCAGCTGCAGGAACTGGCGCGCGTAGGCCGACAGCGATTCGACGTAGCGCCGCTGGCCTTCCGCGTACAGCGTGTCGAATGCGAGCGAAGACTTGCCGGAGCCGGACAGGCCGGTGATGACGATCAGTTGATTGCGGGGTAAATCGAGATTGATGTTCTTCAGGTTGTGCGTGCGCGCACCGCGAATGCGAATTTCTTCCATGAACTGCCTTCAGCGTGAATTTTTACGCCCCGCGCAGAGATCTTGCCAGGCCGGCAAGCCGGGAAAAATGGGGCAACCTGTTACTATAACGGGTTTCGAATTCCGCCGTAATCACGCGCTTTCCCCGCCGATGGACACTCCTTCCCAACGTTCCGGCACCGCCGCCGGGGCCGCCATGACGCGCACCGAAATCCGCGCCAGCGCATCGCTGGCGTCGATCTTCGCGCTGCGCATGCTGGGCCTGTTTTTGATCCTGCCGGTGTTCGCGGTGCACGCCAAGACCATGCCGGGCGGCGATAGCGCCACGCTGATCGGGCTGGCGATGGGTGTCTACGGCTTGACGCAGGCATTCGGCCAGATCCCGTTCGGCATCGCTTCCGACAAATACGGCCGCAAGCGCGTGATCGTGATCGGCCTGGTGCTGTTCGCGGCCGGCTCCTTCATCGCCGCCGCGGCCGACCAGCTGATCTGGGTGGTAGTCGGGCGCGCGGTGCAGGGCGCCGGCGCGATCTCGGCGGCGGTGACGGCGATGATTGCCGATTCCACCCGCGAGCAGCATCGCACCAAGGCGATGGCGATGGTCGGCGGCTCGATCGGCCTGACCTTCGCGCTGTCGCTGGTGGCCGCGCCGTTGCTGTACCGCGCGATCGGCATGGGCGGCATCTTCGCGCTGACCGGCATCCTGTCGCTGGCGGCGATTGCGGTGGTGGCCTGGGTGGTGC
>JBATWJ010000373.1:0-2397 GCA_049672545.1 Burkholderiaceae bacterium | reverse complement strand
GCCCGCACCGCCACCGCTTCGCCGTCCGGCAAGCGCTGCAGCAGCTTGCTTTGCGCGCCGCTCGGGTCGAAGCGGCGGCCGCGGCCGGCTGCCAGCAGGATGCCGGCATAGGAACCGCCTGTTCGTTCCGGGAATGTCGTTTCGCTGCTACCCATGTCGTCACTGCCTCGCGATTGTTACGGCCGGTTTTTCAAGCCGGCGCAGTCGGCGCAAAGCGGGATCAGCCGCACCCGGTTTCGCACCGGGGACGACTGGCGCCGCACCCCCCCCTTCGATCAAGACACAACAAACGTCGTCGTCTGCTCGCCCAGGCCCTGGACCGACAGCCTGACCGTGTCGCCCGGCTTCAGATACTGATTGCTTGCCATCCCGACGCCCGGAGGCGTACCGGTGGTGATGATATCGCCCGGCTCCAGCACCATGAATTGCGACAGGTAGGAAATCAGGAACGCCGGCCCGAAAATCATCGTGCTGGTGGAACCGGTCTGCTTGCGTTCGCCATTGACGTCCAGCGTCAGTTCCAGCGCGAGCGGATTCGGGACTTCATCCCGCGTGACCAGCCACGGCCCGATGGGGCCGAATCCCGGCGCACTCTTGCCTTTGATCCATTGGCCGGAACGCTCCAGTTGCCATACGCGCTCGGACAAATCGTTGCAGACGCAATAGCCGGCGACATAATCCAGCGCCTGCGCTTCGCTGACCTGATAGGCACGGCGTCCAATCACGATGGCCAGCTCGACTTCCCAGTCCACCTTGCTGGCGCCTGGCGGCAAGATGCACGCATCGTTGGGGCCGGCGATCGAACTCGGCGCCTTGCTGAACACGATCGGCTCCGGCGGAATCGGCATGTTGGACTCCGCCGCGTGATCGGCATAGTTCAGCCCGATCGCGATGAAATGCCGGGTACCGCCGACACAGGCGCCGAGCCGGGTATCCGCGGGTAGCAGCGGCAATTGCGCGGGATCGAGCGCCCTCAGCCGGCCGAGCGTGACGTCGTCCAGCGCCGCACCGGCAATGTCGGGGACATGCGCGGACAAGTCGCGCAACCTGCCTTCGGCGTCGACCAGGCCGGGCTTTTCGGCGCCGGCGGCGCCATGGCGAATCAACTTCATCATGTTTCTCCAAAAAACGGAACTGCCGGACGGCAGCCGCCCGCCGCCCAGGGCTACACAGGGCGGCTGTTTTCGCTACCATTGGCACTTTGAGCAGCGTCAGAAAGTGCCAACATCATAAAGCGGCCGACGCAGCGCCGTCGTCATCCAGCCCTTGCCGATGCGGCCTACCCTTGTGAAAGCCCGGATGTCCACCCACACCTTCCTCTGGCACGACTACGAAACCTTCGGCGTATCGCCGCGGCGCGACCGGCCGGCGCAGTTCGCGGCGGTGCGCACCGATGCCGAACTGAACCCGATCGGTGAACCGGTCATGCTGTATTGCCAGCCGGCGCCCGATTACCTGCCCGATCCGCAATCGTGCCTGCTGACCGGCATCACGCCACAGCTCTGCCTGCAGCGCGGCGTGCCGGAACACCAGTTCGCCGCCGCCATCGAGCGCGAGCTGGCGCAGCCGGGCACGATCGGGGTCGGCTACAACACGATCCGCTTCGACGATGAATTCACGCGCTTCCTGTTCTGGCGCAACCTGATCGATCCGTATGCGCGCGAATGGCAGAACGGCTGCGGCCGCTGGGACATCCTGGACCTGGTGCGCACCGCCTACGCGCTGCGCCCGGACGGCATCAACTGGCCGCGCCACGCCGACGGCCGCCCCAGCTTCCGGCTGGAAGACCTGGCCGCCGCCAACGGCCTGCAGCACGACAGTGCGCACGATGCGCTGTCGGACGTGCACGCGACGATCGCGCTGGCGCGGCTGATCCGCAAGCGCCAGCCGCGCTTGTTCGAGTTCTGTTTCGACCTGCGCAAAAAAGAGCGCGCGGCGGAGGAAATCAGCCTGCATGCGCCGCGCCCGTTTCTGCACGTGTCCGGCATGTTTCCGGTCGAGCGCGGCTGCCTGGCGCTGATGTGGCCGCTGGCGCCGCATCCGACCAACAAGAACGAAGTGATCGCCTGGGACCTGGCGTTTGACCCATCCGAACTGCTGGCGCTGGATGCTGCGGCGGTGCGCGAACGGCTGTTTACCGCCGCCGACGCGCTGCCCGAGGGCGTCGCGCGGCTGCCGATCAAGAGCGTGCACATCAACAAGTCGCCGGTGGTAATCGGCAACCTGAAGACGCTGGCGCCGGAGCGCGCCGCGCACTGGGGCATCGACGTGGAGCAGGCGCTGCACCATGCCGGCATCGCCGCCAGCCTCGATCCGGATGGCCGGCTCGCGGCCCTGTGGCGGCAGGTGTTCGAGCGGCCGGCCGCGGCGCCGGCCGACGTCGACCAGGACCTGTAC
>JBATWJ010000372.1:0-4213 GCA_049672545.1 Burkholderiaceae bacterium | reverse complement strand
GCGGATTCCCGGAAAACGGAGGGTTCATTTTATGCCATTCCCGGTGCTGCCATGACCTACCGCAGCGGCGGCCGAAAATGGTGCAGACCGGAAAATGAATGCACAATAATGGTGCGTTTGCCGGTTTTTGCACTGTCAAAGTGCGCCTTCGGAGCGCCCTCATCCGTATTTTGGATGGCATGGAAGCTGCTATCATCTCGCACCAAGTTCCGGGCCGCTGCCGACTCGGACCCCTCATTTGCAACATGCGGTCGCCGGCCCGATCCGCCGCTGCCGTTACCCAACTCAATCCAGGAGATTTGCATGGCAAAGACGGCCGCAGAAGTCTTGAAGATGGCGAAGGAAAACGAAGTCAAGTTCGTCGATTTCCGTTTCGCCGATACCCGGGGCAAGGAACAGCACGTGACGGTGCCGGTGTCCCACTTCGACATGGACAAGTTCGAATCGGGTCATGCGTTCGATGGCTCGTCGATCGCCGGCTGGAAAGGCATCGAGGCGTCCGACATGGTGCTGATGCCGGACCCGAACACCGCCAACATCGATCCGTTCATGGAAGAGACCACGCTGTTCATGCAGTGCGACGTGATCGAACCTTCCGACGGCAAGGGCTATGACCGCGACCCGCGCTCGATCGCCAAGCGTGCCGAAGCCTACCTGAAATCCTCCGGCGTGGGCGACACCGCCTACTTCGGCCCGGAGCCGGAATTCTTCATCTTCGACAACGTGCGCTGGAACGTCGACATGTCGGGCTGCTTCGTCAAGATCGGCTCGGAAGAGGCGGCGTGGTCGACCGGCGCCAAGCTCGAAGGCGGCAACAGCGGTCACCGGCCGACCGTCAAGGGCGGCTATTTCCCGGTGCCGCCGGTCGACAGCTTCCAGGACATGCGCTCCGAAATGTGCCTGATCCTGGAAGCGCTCGGGATTCCGGTTGAAGTGCACCACCACGAAGTCGCCGGCGCCGGCCAGAACGAAATCGGCACGCGCTTTTCGACGCTGGTCGAGCGCGCCGACTGGACCCAGACCCAGAAGTACGTGATCTGGAACGTCGCCCATACCTACGGCAAGACCGCCACCTTCATGCCGAAGCCGGTGGTCGGCGACAACGGTTCCGGCATGCACGTGCACCAGTCGGTCTGGAAGGACGGCAAGAACCTGTTCGCCGGCGACGGCTATGCCGGGCTGTCGGATTTCGCGCTGTACTACATCGGCGGCATCATCAAGCACGCGCGCGCGCTGAACGCGATCACCAACCCCGGCACCAATTCGTACAAGCGGCTGGTGCCGGGCTACGAAGCGCCGGTCAAGCTGGCCTATTCGGCGCGCAACCGCTCGGCCTCGATCCGCATCCCGCACGTCGCCAATCCGAAGGGCCGCCGCGTCGAGGCGCGCTTCCCCGATCCGCTGGCCAATCCGTACCTGTGCTTCGCGGCGCTCTTGATGGCCGGCCTGGACGGCGTGCAGAACAAGATCCATCCGGGCGAAGCCGCCTCCAAGGACCTGTATCATCTGCCGCCGGAAGAAGATGCGAAGATCCCGACCGTGTGCTCGTCGCTGGAACAGGCGCTGGAAGCGCTCGACAAGGACCGCGAATTCCTGACGCGCGGCGGCGTCTTTTCCGACAACATGATCGACGCCTACATCGAGCTGAAGGAACACGAAGTGCAGCGCATGCGCATGGTGACGCACCCGGTCGAGTTCGACATGTACTACTCCGGCTGAGCCGGTGGCGGGAAAAACCGGCTCCTGCCGGACACGGGTCCGGCAGGAGCGGGGCGTGGAAAGGACGGGGGCGCGGCGCCCCCGTTTTTCCTGGAGCGCGATTTGTGTCGCGCGCGCCCGCGACGATTCCGGACAGCGTTTGTAAAGCCTTGATTCCTATCCTAAAATGGGCGGCGAATGTCACATCGGATCACACAGCCCATGAAACGCCACTTTTTTGCACTCCTCCTGACCGCCGTTGCCGCCGCCGGCCACGCCCATGCGCAGAACGATGTCTTCCTGTGCGTCGACCAGAACGGCACCAAGGAATACAAGAACACCGGCGCCACCAAGGGCTGCAAGAAAGTCGAACTGCCGCCGCTGACGATCGCCGCGCCGGTCAAGCGGCCGCCGGTGCAGGCCGCCGCCGCGCGTCCGGCGGTGCCGTCCGACTTCCCGACGGTGGACGGCGCCACCCAGAAGGCGCGCGACAACGACCGCCGGCAGATCCTGCTGGACGAAATGAAGCGCGAAGAGCAGAAGCTGGCCGAGCTGAAGAAGGAATACAACGACGGCGAGCCGGAACGCCAAGGCAACGAGCGCAACTATGCCAAATATCAGGAGCGGGTGGCGTCGATGAAGAGCGATATCGAGCGCAGCGAAAAGAACGTCGAGGCGCTGAAGCGCGAACTCGGCAACCTGAAGTAGGCGCCGCGCCCGACCCTGCACGACAAGGCCGCCCGATGCGGCCTTGATTTTTTATGAACCGATGAAAACGCCCATCGCCCGCTTCGACGGCCTCGACCTGCTGGCTTCCGCGATCCTGATCCTGGACGCCGAGGCCCGCGTCGCCTATGCCAATCCGGCCGCCGAAAGCCTGCTGGAGTCGTCCAGCAAAAATCTGCTGCGGCAGCCGCTGAGCAGCCTGTTCCAGAACGACGACGGGCTGGCCGAGACCTGCCGCCAGGCGGCCGAGCGCCAGTTCGCCGACCGCCGCCAGGACCTGACGCTGGAGCGCGCCGGGCGCGAGCCGCTGCAGGTGCATTGCAGCGTCGCCGCTACCGACGACCCGGCGCACCCGGTGCTGATCGAGCTGCGCGAAAACCTGCAGCAGCGCAAGCTCAACCGCGAACAGCGGCTGCTGGAGCAGAGCCAGGCCAACCGCGAGCTGATCCGCAACCTGGCGCACGAGATCAAGAATCCGCTCGGCGGCATCCGCGGCGCCGCCCAGCTGCTGGAGCTGGAACTGCCGGAGCTCGGCCTGCCGCAGCGGCGCCTGCGCGAGCTGCGCGAATACACGCAGGTGGTGGTCAAGGAAGCCGACCGCCTGCAGACGCTGGTCGACCGCCTGCTGGCACCGCACCGGCGGCCGCACATCGTCGGCGACGTCAACATCCATGAAGTCACGGAACGGGTGCGCAGCCTGATCCTGGCCGAATTCCCGCACGGGCTGGAGATCGTGCGCGACTACGACCTGTCGGCGCCGGAATTCCGCGGCGACCGCGAGCAGCTGATCCAGGCGGTGCTGAACATCGCGCGCAACGCCGCGCAGGCGCTGCGCGAACGCATCGCCGCCGGCGACGCCGAACTGGTGTTTCGGACCCGCATTGCGCGCCAGGCGACGCTGGCCGGCGTGCGCTACCGGCTGGCACTGGACTTGCATATCATCGACAACGGACCCGGCATCGCGCCGGAGATCCAGGACCAGATGTTTTATCCGCTGATTTCCGGCGGCGACGGCAGCGGCCTCGGCCTGACCCTGGCGCAGACCTTCGTGCAACGGCACGGCGGCGTGATCGAGTGCGAAAGCCGGCCCGGCTGCACCGATTTCCGCCTGCTGCTGCCGCTGCCCTGACCGATTGCCCCGCACCGCGATGCGAACCGACATGAACCCTATCTGGATCGTCGACGACGATGAATCGATACGCTGGGTGCTGGAAAAGGCGCTGGCGCGCCACGGCCTGGCCACCACCAGCTTTGCCAGCGCGCACGACGCGCTGCAGACGCTGCAGCACGGCGCGCCCGAGGTGCTGGTGTCGGACATCCGCATGCCGGGCGAATCCGGACTGGCGCTGCTGCAGGCGGCCAAGGCCGCGCATCCCGGCCTGCCGGTGATCATCACCACCGCCTTTTCCGATCTCGACTCGGCGGTCGCCGCGTTCCAGGGCGGCGCCTTCGAATACCTGGCCAAGCCGTTCGACATCGACCGTGCGGTCGAGCTGATCCGCCGTGCGCTCGAGGAAAGCCGGCGCGAGGCGGATGTCGATCAGGACGCCGCGGCGCCGGCCGAGATGCTCGGACAAGCGCCGGCGATGCAGGACGTGTTCCGCGCCATCGGCCGGCTGTCGCAATCGAGCGTGACGGTGCTGGTCACCGGTGAATCCGGCAGCGGCAAGGAACTGGTCGCGCGCGCGCTGCACCGGCACAGCCCGCGGGCGGCGCGGCCGTTCATCGCGCTGAACACCGCGGCGATCCCGAAGGACCTGCTGGAATCCGAACTGTTCGGCCACGAGCG
>JBATWJ010000371.1:0-3762 GCA_049672545.1 Burkholderiaceae bacterium | reverse complement strand
AGCGGCGGCGGCAGGATGCTGCCGACCAGCGCCAGCGGCGTCACCAGCAGGCTGACCAGCGGGATCGCCAGCGCATTCGCCAGCGGCCCCACCAGCGACACCTGCGAGAACAGCAATACCGTCAACGGCACCAGGCCGAGCGTGATCGCATACTGGGTATGGGCGGCGGCACCCAGCACCGCGCGCCACCGGCGCCACGGCGTGCCGGCAGCGGATGCAATCGTCATGCGGCCGACCGAGACATACAGGATGGTCGCGACCGCGCCGAACGACAGCCAGAATCCCGGCCACAGCACCGCCCACGGATCGAGCAGCAGCACGATCGCCAGCGCTAGGCACAGCACGTGCGACACGCTGGTGATGCGCCCGGTCCACAGCGCCACCGCCACCACCGACAGCATGTACAGCGTGCGCTGCGCCGGCACGCCGAAGCCGGCCAGCAGCACGTACAGCAAGGCCACGGCGGCGCCCGCCAGCGCCGCTGCCTTCTGCGCCGGCAGCCGCAATGGCAATTGCGCGCCGGTGAAAAAGGAATGGCGCCACAGCCAGAACACCAGCGACGCCAACAGGCCCGCCACCATCGTGATGTGCAGCCCGGAAATCGAAATCAAATGACTGACGCCGGTGCGGTTGAACACTTGCCAGTCCGACTGGCTGACCGCGCGTTGGTCGCCGACCACCAACGCCACGATCACGCCCGCGTATGTCCGCTCCGGCAAGGCCGACAGGATGCGCTGGCGCAGATAGCCGCGACACGCTTCCACCACGTTGCCAATGCTCCAGACGAAGGCATCCAGCCGCCGGTTGGGCGGCATGCCGTCGCGTTCCGGCCGCACGTAGCCGGTGGCGCGCAGACCCTGCTCCAGCAGCCACGCCTCATAGTCGAAGCCGTGGGGATTGGCATTGCCGTGCGGCCGCTGCAGGCGCACCGTCAGTTGCCAGCGTTCGCCCGGCTCGACCATGCGTTCGACGCGCTCGGCATCGCCGGCGAAGCCGGAATACCAGGCCAGCGCCAGTCGCGATGGCAGCGCCGGCACCGTGCCGCCCTGCGGCAGCACGCGTTCGACCGCGAAATTGAAGCGTACGCCCTGCTCCGAGCGCTGCGGCAGGCTGTCGATGGTGCCGATGACGGTGACGTCGCGTCCCTCCCAGGCCGCCGGCAGCTGTTCCGACAAGGCCTGCTGCGCGAGCAGCGCGGCCCAGGCGAATCCGAACGCCGCACCGCACGCCATCAGCAAGGGAATTTTGAAGGCGGCGCCTCGCGCGAAACGAACCGACAATCCGGCCAGGGCCGAGCCGAGCACGATCAGCGCGATCGCCGGGAAAGAAGGCAGTTCAGCCTGATTCTGCAGCCAGAAGACACCCGCGGCGAAACCCAGGATGGCGCAGCGCATGCGAAACGATCAGCCGCGCAACAGTGGAAGTTGCTGCGCCGCCGCCATCCGGCGGCCCGGCCGGCAATGGCGGCGCGATTGGCGGTCTGTCAACGTAGCTGCGGGCATCGGCTCCTCCGATTCCGGTTCGTATCGGCGCCGCCGCCGGCATGGCAAGAGCGGGCGCGTTCCGGCAACTTTTATCGCGTATCAACGAATCGCTTGCACGAGGCGATTCTACAAGGGATTCCAGGGAGAACTATCCGTCAGAACGGGAATACACGGTGCCGGACCTGGGTTGCGGAATGCCGATGCGAAGCGGCCAGAGAATGGCATTCCTTCAGCGAATGGCGCAACGAAGGAAGCTCTGATCGAAAAAAAACGCCCCGCAGGGCGTTGATTCTCAAAACGAAGTGCTTGGCGGAGACGGAGGGATTCGAACCCTCGATACAGGTTTAAGCCCATATGCTTCCTTAGCAGGGAAGTGCCTTCGACCACTCGGCCACGTCTCCACGCCGCCGTCGCGATGCTGCCGCGACAGGGCTTCGCATGATAGCTTTTCAGGCCGGATTGGTCAACGAAACTGTAGCCGGCCCGCGTGTTCAGGCGCTTTCGAGGCCAAACGCCTTGTGCAGCGCGCGCACCGCCAATTCCATGTACTTCTCGTCGATCAGGACCGAGATCTTGATTTCGGAGGTGGAGATCATCTGGATGTTGATGCCCTCTTCCGACAGCGTGCGGAACATCTGCGACGCGATGCCGACGTGGCTGCGCATGCCGACGCCAACCACCGACACCTTGGAAACCTTGTTGTCACCGGTGATGTTGGCGGCGCCGATGTGGCTCTTGACGCTGGCATCCAGGGTTTCCAGCGCACGCGCGTAGTCAGCGCGCGGCACGGTGAAGGTGAAGTCGGTCTTGCCGTCGACCGACTGGTTCTGGATGATCATGTCGACTTCGATGTTGGCCAGCGCCACCGGTCCCAGGATCTGGTAGGCGATGCCGGGGCGGTCGGGCACGCCCATGACGGTGATCTTGGCTTCGTCGCGGCTGAAGGCGATGCCGGTGATTGTGGCTTGTTCCATCTTGCTATCTTCCTCAAACGAAATCAGGGTGCCGGAGCGGGCTTCTTCCTCCAGCGGAATCAGGGGATCGGTCAGCGACGACAGGACGCGCGTCGGCATGTGGAAGTTGCCGGCGAATTCGACCGAGCGGATCTGCAGCACCTTCGAGCCGAGCGACGCCATCTCCAGCATTTCCTCGAAGGTGACGGTGTTCAGGCGCCGCGCTTCCGGCACCACGCGCGGGTCGGTGGTGTAGACGCCATCGACGTCGGTGTAGATCAGGCATTCCTGCGCCTTCATCGCCGCCGCCACCGCCACCGCGGAAGTATCGGAGCCGCCGCGGCCCAGCGTCGTGATGTTGCCGTTCTCGTCAATGCCCTGAAAGCCGGTGATGATGACGATCTTGCCGGCGTCGAGGTCACGCTGCACCTTGCCGTCCTCGATCGAGCGGATGCGCGCCTTGGTGTGGGCGGAATCGGTCAGGATCGGCACTTGCCAGCCGGCATACGACACCGCTTCCTTGCCGAGCGCGTGCAGTGCCATCGCCAGCAATGCCACCGACGCCTGCTCGCCGGTCGAAGCCAGCATGTCGAGCTCGCGCGGACTCGGGTGCGGCGCGATTTCCTTGGCCAGGCCCAGCAGGCGGTTGGTTTCGCCGGACATCGCGGAAGGCACGACGATGACCTGGTGGCCGGCGCCATGCCATTTGGCGACACGCTGCGCGACATTCTTGATGCGCTCGGTCGAGCCCATCGACGTGCCGCCGTACTTGTGAACGAATAAAGCCATTTTGGAGAGAAATTGAAGAGGAAGGCCGGAAGAAAACAGCCCTTGACTGTACATTGTGCAGCGCGGAAAGACAAGGACCGGCGCGGGCAGGCGCAGCGGCCAAGCGGCGCTCCAGCCGCTAGCGCGGTGTAGGCTCCATTACCAATGGTTACGGCCGCTTCACAATACACCATGGTGTATTTTTAAATACGCAGGAATAGCGCCCGGCATGGGACATTTTTTGACCATACTCCCCTGCTATGCGCAACAGGCTACTCCGGTGCCGGAGCCATCTGCCAATGCAGCACGATCCCGGGACTGGCCTCGGCAGCGCGCGCGTCCATCCCGATGCCACCGACGAACACCAGCCGCTGCTCCAGATAGACGAGCGGCAGTCGCGCCCGCTGCCAGGGCGGAATGCCGTTTTCCTGGAAAACCTGCTTCAGGCTTTTCGATGGCCGGTTCGGCGCCGGCTTGAAGCGCTCGGCGCCGGCGCGGGGGCGCAATTCGAGTGGCCCCGCGCGCAGGCGTTCCGGCGCCAGTCCGTGGCCCGGCAA
>JBATWJ010000370.1:0-4573 GCA_049672545.1 Burkholderiaceae bacterium | reverse complement strand
CGCTGGCGGCACCGGCGCCCAGAGCCAGCAACGGCGGCGCCCAGCGCGGCCATGCAGCGGGCGCGGCGAGGGCTTCCGGGGTCCCCGGCTTGTTCATATACTCCCCTTGCATAGGCCTAAACCCGGGCGCGGAGCGGTCGTTTTCGACACATACTCCAGGATTGAACGATTGCGGCAGCGGATGGCAGGGTGCCGCCCGGTGGACGTCTTATGCGGCCGGCAGCGCCAGCGGCAGCTTTTCGACCAGCAGCACGTGTACCTGGCGGGCGTCGGCGCGCAGCACTTCGAAGCGCAGATTGTCCAGCTCGAAGCGGTCGCCCTTGTGCGGCACGCGGCCCAGGTGGTTGGCGACCAGGCCGCCGATGGTGTCGACGTCCTCGTCGGAGAAATCGGTATGCAGCGCCTCGTTGAACTGGCCGATCTCGGTCAGCGCCTTGACGCGCCAGCGCGGGCCGCTGCGGCCTTCCTTGATCGGCAGGATGTTGTCTTCTTCCTCGTCGTAGTCGTATTCGTCCTCGATGTCGCCGACGATCTGCTCCAGCACGTCCTCGATCGTGATCAGGCCGGCGACGCCGCCGTATTCGTCGACCACGATCGCCATGTGGTTGTGGTTGGCGCGGAAGTCGCGCAGCAGCACGTTCAGCCGCTTCGATTCCGGGATGAACACCGCCGGGCGCAGCATGTCGCGCACGTCGAACGATTCTTCCGCGTAATAGCGCAGCAGGTCCTTGGCCAGCAGGATGCCGACCACGCGGTCGCGCTCGCCGGACACCGCCGGAAAGCGCGAGTGCGCGGTTTCCAGCACCATCGGCAGCCATTCTTCGATCGGCTTGTCGATGTCGACCACGTCCATCTGCGAACGCGGAATCATGATGTCGTAGGCCGACAGGTCGGAGACCTGGAACACGCCCTCGATCATCGACAGCGCGTCGGCGTCGATCAGGTTGCGGCTGTGGGCGTCCTGCAGGACTTCCAGCAGTTCGGAGCGATTTTCGGGTTCGGGGGAAATCAGTGCGGTCAGCCGTTCGAACAGCGACCGGTGCGGTTTGGCGTCAGCGTATCTGGCGCCACTAGGAAGATCGGGCATATGGCGTGAGCCGGGAGGAAAAGGTTGTTGCGGAGATTATAGGATACAACAAACCGCCGGCAAGCCCGTCCGCACGCGGGCTTGAGCGGCGGCAAGGCCGGCCCGCCGGCCATGGCCGGCGGGAAAAATTACTGGTGGCGGGCGCCGATCACGGCCTTCGCGACATGCGGCGGCGTCTCGGCATAGCGCTTGAATTCCATCGTGTAGGTGGCGCGGCCCTGGGTCAGCGAGCGCAGCGCGGTCGAGTAGCCGAACATCTCGGCCAGCGGCACTTCGGCCTTGATTGCCTTGACCTTGCCCGGCAGATCGTCCATGCCGTGGATGCTGCCGCGCCGCCCGGACAGGTCGCCGGCGACGTTGCCCATGAATTCTTCCGGCGTTTCCACCTCGACCGCCATCACCGGCTCCAGCAGCACCGGGTCGGCGCGCCGCATGCCGTCCTTGAAGCCGATCGAGGCCGCCATCCGGAAGGCGTTTTCGTTCGAATCGACGTCGTGGTAGGAGCCGAACACCAGCGTCACCTTGACGTCTACCACCGGATAGCCGGCCAGCACGCCGGCATTCAGGGTTTCGCGGATGCCCTTGTCGACCGCCGGGATGAATTCGCGCGGCACCACGCCGCCCTTGATGGCGTCGACGAACTCGTAGCCGGCGCCGGCCGGCTGCGGCTCCAGCTTCAGCACCACGTGGCCGTACTGGCCGCGCCCGCCGGACTGCTTGATGAACTTGCCCTCGACCTCGTCGCAAGTCTTGCGGATCGTTTCGCGGTACGCCACCTGGGGTTTGCCGACCGTGGTGTCGACGCCGAATTCGCGCTTCAGGCGGTCGACCAGGATTTCCAGGTGCAGCTCGCCCATGCCGGAAATGATGGTCTGGCCGGATTCCTCGTCGGTAGCGACGTGGAACGACGGGTCTTCCTGCGCCAGCCGGTTGAAGGCCATGCCCATCTTTTCCTGGTCGGCGCGGGTTTTCGGCTCCACCGCCTGCGAAATCACCGGCTCCGGAAACACCATCCGCTCCAGCGTGATCGGCGCATCCGGCGCGCACAGCGTGTCGCCGGTGGTGGCGTCCTTCAGGCCGACCGCGGCGGCGATGTCGCCGGCGCGCACCACCTTCAGTTCCTCGCGGTGGTTGGCGTGCATCTGCAGCAGCCGGCCGATCCGCTCGCGGCTGTGCTTGACCGGGTTGTAGACGGTGTCGCCCGACTCCAGCACGCCGGAATACACGCGCAGGAAGATCAGCTGGCCGACGAACGGGTCGGTCATGATCTTGAACGCCAAGGCAGCGAATTTTTCCTCGTCGGCCGGATGGCGCTCGATTGGCGCGCCGTGCTCATCCTCGCCAGCGATCGCCGGGATGTCGGCCGGCGACGGCAGGTAGTCGATCACCGCGTCCAGCAGCGCCTGCACGCCCTTGTTCTTGAACGCCGAGCCGCACAGCACCGGCACGATCTGGCCGGCGATGGTGCGCTGGCGCAAGCCGCGCTTGACTTCGGCAGGCTCCAGCGGCTCGCCGCCGAGGTATTTCTCGGTCAGCGCGTCCGACGCCTCGGCCGCCGCCTCCAGCATCCGTTCGCGCCAGTGCGCCGCCGCCGGCAGCAGCGCCGGCGGGATCTCGCCGTATTCGAACTTGACGCCGCGCGACTGCTCGTCCCAGCGGACTGCCTGCATCGTCAGCAGGTCGATCACGCCCTCGAAGCCCTCCTCGGCGCCGAGCGGCACCTGCACCGGCACCGGGTTGGCGCCGAGCCGCTCGCGCATCTGCTCGACCACGCGGAAAAAATCGGCGCCGACGCGGTCCATCTTGTTGACGAAGGCCAGCCGCGGCACATGGTATTTGTTGGCCTGACGCCAGACCGTTTCGGACTGCGGCTGCACGCCGCCGACCGCGTCGTACACCATCACCGCGCCGTCCAGCACGCGCATCGAGCGCTCGACCTCGATCGTGAAGTCGACGTGGCCGGGGGTGTCGATGATGTTGATCCGGTGCATCGGATAGTCGTGATGCATGCCGTTCCAGAACGCGGTGGTGGCGGCCGAGGTGATGGTGATGCCGCGCTCCTGCTCCTGCGCCATCCAGTCCATGGTGGCGGCGCCTTCGTGCACTTCGCCCAGCTTGTGGTTGACGCCGGTGTAGAACAGGATGCGCTCGGTGGTGGTGGTCTTGCCGGCGTCGATGTGGGCCGAGATGCCGATATTGCGGTAGCGCTCGATAGGTGTGCTGCGGGCCATGGCGTGCTTCCCCGGTGGATGCGTGGATGCGGCCGCAGCGGCACCGGCTCCGGTCGCCGCACGACCGAAATTCATTCTAAGGCAAGCGGCGCCGGCCTGTGAATGGCGCGCAGCCGGTGAATCGCGCCGGCATGACGCATCGCAATTCCATGGAGGTATCGGAAGGGAAGGGGGCAGCGCGCCGCCGGCGCCGTTTCAGCGTACGCGATACGGGTCGGCGAAGCCGAGCGCCGCCAGGATCTCGGTTTCCAGCTGTTCCATTTCCTGCGCCTCGACGTCGTTTTCGTGGTCGTAGCCCTGCGCGTGCAGCACGCCGTGCACCACCAGGTGGGCGGTGTGTTCCTCGATCGATTTCTGCTGCTGCGCGGCTTCCTGCAGCAGCACGTCGGTGCACAGCACCAGGTCGGCCTGGGTCGGCGCGTCGTCTTGATCCGCGCCGTCATCCACCATCGCGGCTTCGCCTTCGTTGTAGGCGAAGGTCAGCACATTGGTCGCGTAATCCTTGCCGCGATAGTCGCGGTTCAGCACACGCCCCTCGTCGGCGTCGACCAGCCGGATCGTCAGCTGCGCCGGCGCGAACAGCGCCGCCTGCGTCCAGCGCCGCAGCAGCGCGCGCGTGATCTGCGCCTTCAGGCGCGGGTCGGGATATTGCACCGACAGCGACAGCCTATTTTTTGCCACGTCTGCCCGCCGTCTTTTCCGGTACCGGCAGCGCCTCGATCGCCGCTTCGGCCACCGACGCGCTCTGGTAGGCGTCGACGATGCGCGCCACCAGCGGATGGCGCACCACGTCGGCGCTGGAGAAGCGCGTGAAGGCGATGCCGCGCACGTCCTTCAGCACGTCCAGCGCATCGATCAGGCCGCTCTTCTGGTGCCGCTGCAGGTCGATCTGCGTGATGTCGCCGGTGACCACCGCCTTGCTGCCGAAGCCGATCCGGGTCAGGAACATCTTCATCTGTTCCGGCGTCGTGTTCTGCGCCTCGTCGAGGATCACGAACGCGTGGTTCAGCGTGCGCCCGCGCATGTAGGCCAGGGGCGCCACCTCGATCGCCTGCTTCTCGAACATCTTCTGCGTGCGGTCGAAGCCGAGCAGGTCGTACAGCGCGTCGTACAGCGGCCGCAGGTAGGGATCGACCTTCTGCGCGAGGTCGCCCGGCAAAAAGCCGAGCCGCTCGCCGGCTTCCACCGCCGGCCGCGTCAGCACGATGCGGCGCACGGCGTCGCGCTCCAGCGCGTCGAACGCGCAGGCCACTGC
>JBATWJ010000369.1:0-2059 GCA_049672545.1 Burkholderiaceae bacterium | reverse complement strand
ATGTGGATGTGGATGCGGCAGTCGGTGCGGGCGCTGCTGCGGCCGGCGCGCCCGCCTGCGCCGCGTCCTGCGCTTCCAGCGTCAGCACCAGCGAGCCTTCGGCCACCTTGTCGCCGAGCTTGACCTTCAGTTCCTTGACCACGCCGGCATGGCTGGACGGGATCTCCATGCTGGCCTTGTCGGACTCGACCGTGATCAGCGACTGGTCGAGCGCGACCGTGTCCCCCGGCTTGACCAGCAGTTCGATCACTTCCACTTCCTTGAAATCGCCAATGTCCGGGACTTTCACTTCAATCAAGCTCATGGCCTCACTCCGTTGGTTATATGCCGGCGCCGTCGGCGCGGCCGATGGATTGCTGCAACGCGACGCCGCCCGCGCTCACAGCGCGGCAAAGCTGTGGATCTGGAACGGTGCCGCCGAACTCTTGTCGAATTCGGCGCCGGCCTGCACGCCTACCTCGGCGATCTCGCGCGCCGACGCCAGCCGGTCGTAGACCGCGTACATAGCGCCGAGCGCGAAATTGCGGCCGCTGCCGATGCCCCAGAAGCGCTCGAAACTGAAGACTTCGCGGTACGAATAGACGCCGAAGATGCCGTGCGGATTGGCGATCAGCGAGGTCGCCTGCGACGATTCATACGGATCGTCCTCGTCCTCGCGGGTATTCAGGAAATAGTGTTCCTTCAGGATCTGGTGCACCTTCGAGTAGGTCTCGAACACCTGGTCGCGGCCGGCCAGCCGGCAGTCGTCGCCCATGTCGTTCAGCAGCTTGCGCATCACCGGGAAATGGGCGGTGGTGCCGGCGACGCTGATGTACGACTCGCCAATGCGGAAGATCTTGTGGCTGGTTTCGTAGGCGTTCGGCAGCCGGGTATCGCCGAAGGTCACCAGCGAATCGGCGGCGATCGCGATTTCCCGGTTTTTCTTGACGACGACGCAGGTGGTCATGACTGGTTTGCTCGAACGGGGCGGCCGGCGCCGGTTGCGGTCACAGCAGCGTCTTGCGCAGGTCCGCCAGCACCTCGGCCAGATAGACGGAGAAGCGCGCCGCCATCGCGCCGTCGATCACGCGATGGTCGTACGACAGCGAAGTCGGCAGCATCAGGCGCGGCGCAAACTGCTGGCCATCCCAGACCGGTTTCATGCTGGTCTTGGACAGGCCGAGGATCGCCACTTCCGGCGCGTTGATGATCGGCGTAAACGCGGTGCCGCCGATGCCGCCGAGCGACGAGATGGTGAAGCTGGCACCCTGCATGTCGGTCGGCTTCAGCTTGCCGTCGCGTGCCAGCGCCGACAATTCGCCCAGTTCCTGCGCGATCTGCGCCACGCCCTTCTGGTCGGCGTCCTTGACCACCGGCACCACCAGCCCGTTCGGCGTATCGGCGGCGAAGCCGATGTGGTAGTACTGCTTGAGGATCAGGTTTTCGCCGCCGGCATCGAGCGAGGCATTGAAGGCCGGGTATTTCTTCAGCGCCGCCACGCAAGCCTTGATCACGAACGCCAGCATGGTCAGCTTGACCGGCGCGCCGCCCTTGGCCGACTTGGCCAGAGATGCATTAGTGGCAACGCGGAATGCTTCCAGTTCGGTGACGTCGGCTTCGTCAAACTGGGTCACGTGCGGAATCATCACCCAGTTGCGGTGCAGATTGGGCCCGGACAGCTTCTTGATGCGCGACAGCGGCAGCAATTCGGTGGCGCCGAACTTCGAAAAGTCCAGCGATGGCCACGGCAACAGGCCGAGGCCGGCGCCTTGGTCGCCGACGGCTTTCGCCGCGCCGCCGCCCGCCATCGCCGCCTTGACATGGTTCTGCACGTCGACATGCAGGATCCGCCCCTTCGGACCGGTGCCGGCGACCTTGGCCAGATCGACGCCGAGTTCGCGCGCGAACTTGCGGATCGACGGCGACGCGTGCGGTTTCGGACCGGCTGCCTCGCGCGGCTCCAGCGCCGCGGTCGGCACCGTGCGGCTGCGCGCTTCTGCCGGCACCGGGGCCGAGACGGTCGTCACCGGTGCGGCGATCGCCGGGGCGGGAATCTCGGCAGCGGCGGCCGGCACCGCAG
>JBATWJ010000368.1:0-4055 GCA_049672545.1 Burkholderiaceae bacterium | reverse complement strand
ACGGTCCTACCTGGATTCAGCTCGCGGCGCTGTCCGCCGCTTGCGCTGCAACCGGCTTGGCGGCCGGCTTGGTACGGGGCTTGGCAGCCGTCTTCGCCGCCGGCTTGGCGGTCTTGGCTGCGGGTTTGGCGGCCGGCTTCGCCACGGCCTTCTTGGCGACCGGCTTGGCCGCGGTCTTCGCTGCCGCCTTGACGGTAGGCTTGGCGCTGCGGGCGGCAGTCTTGGCCGGCACCTTCTTGCCGGACAGCGCGGCTACCGCCTTGCTCAGTTCCTCGACCCGGCGGGTCAGGGTCTGGATGTCGTTCTGGGTCGGCACGCCAAGGCTGGTCAGCGAGCGGGACACACGATCCTCGAACACCTGCTCCAGCTTGTCCCAGGAACCGGACGCCTGCTTGCTGACGTTGTCGGCCATTTTGGTGACGGTGTCAGTGACGCCGGCCACCTTGCTACCGGCCAGCTTCTGCGTGCGCTGCTGCAGTTCGGTGCCTTCCTTGACCAGCTTGGCAAACACCTTGCCGCCTTCCTCCTGCGCCTTGGCGAAGGCGCCCAAGCCGGCCTGCCAGATCTGCTGCGCCGAGGTCCGCACCGCTTCGGCCAGCTGCCGGTCGTCCGTTTTCGCCAGCGCTTTGAGTTTCTTTACCATCGTGTTCTCCAGTCGTTGAATGAATCAAAACGCCGGACCGCCCGGCGTGCGTAATACTGATGCTGCCAGTGTAAGCAGCAAAAGTAGAGACCGGTACCTAAAGCGATAGAGCGCGAATTCTAAAGC
Source organism: Burkholderiaceae bacterium (assembly GCA_049672545.1). GTDB lineage: Bacteria > Pseudomonadota > Gammaproteobacteria > Burkholderiales > Burkholderiaceae_D > DATJCV01. The sequence continues at coordinate 3,286 of JBATWJ010000368.1, read as the reverse complement.
ACCGCACAGAGGGGGAAAGCGGCCTTATGGCTCATTGTGGGTATTGCCAATCCCATGCCGGCCTGCAATGATTCGAAAATTATATTCGAACAGGAAACGGGGGGAACATGCATTATTTCGTGACGGGAGCGACAGGATTCATCGGCAAGCGCCTGGTCAAAAAACTGCTCGCCCGCAAAGGCAGCGTGGTCCATTTCCTGCTGCGCGAGGAGAGCGCGGACAAGGTGCCGGAGCTGCTGTCCTACTGGGGCGTATCGAAGGCGCGTGCGCTGCCGGTGTTCGGCGACCTGCGGCAGCCGAAGCTGGGTCTGTCGAAGGCCGACCAGAAAGACCTCACGAAAAGCATCGACCATTTCTTCCACCTGGCCGCGATCTACGACCTGAAGGCGGACGCCGATGAGCAGATGGCGGTCAACGTCGAAGGCACGCGCAATACGGTGGCGCTGGCCAACGCGATCGGCGCCAGGCATTTCCATCATGTCAGCTCGATCGCGGCCGCCGGCATGTTCGAGGGGATCTTTCGCGAAGACATGTTCGAGGAGGCGGAAAACCTCGACCATCCGTATTTCGCCACCAAGCACGAATCGGAAAGGATCGTGCGCGAGGAGTTCAAGGGTGGCCCGGGCGCGCTGCGGATCTACCGGCCCGGCCTGGTGGTCGGCGATTCCAGGACCGGAGAGATGGACAAGATCGATGGCCCCTATTATTTCTTCAAGCTGATACAGCGCATCCGCCAGCTGCTGCCGCCGTGGATGCCGACCATCGGCATCGAGGGCGGACGCATCAACATCGTGCCGGTCGATTACGTGGTCGATGCGATGGACCATATCGCGCACCGGCTGGAGCTGACGTCGGACTGTTTCCACCTGACCGATCCGGAGCCGATGCGGGTCGGCGACGTGCTGAACACCTTTGCCCGCGCCGCCCATGCGCCGACCATGAGCCTGCGCATCAACGCGGCGCTGTTCGGCTTCGTGCCGAAGTCGGTGAAAAAGGGGCTGATGGCGCTGACGCCGGTGCGGCGCGTGCGCAACGCGGTGATGAAGGACCTCGGCCTGCCCGAAGACCTGATGCAGTTCATCAATTACCCGACACGCTTCGACAACCGCGCCACCGCCGCCGCGTTGAAGGGCAGCGGCATTTCCTGCCCGCGGCTGGACGATTATGCCGACCGCATCTGGGACTACTGGGAACGCCATCTCGACCCCGACCTGTTCATCGACCGCACGCTCGGCGGCCAGGTGCGCGGCAAGGTGGTGCTGGTCACCGGCGGCTCGTCCGGTATCGGCCTGGCGGCCGCGCACAAGCTGGCCGAAGCTGGCGCCATCACCATCATCTGCGGCCGCGATGAAGACAAGCTGGCCGAGGCGCAAAACGAAATCCGCGCGCGCGGCTTCGACGTCGTCACCTATGCGGTGGACATCGCCGACATGGCCGACTGCGATCGCTTCGTGCAACTGCTGCTGACCAACCACGGCACGGTGGACGTGCTGGTCAACAATGCCGGACGTTCGATCCGGCGCGGGATCGAATCCAGCTACGACCGCTTCCACGATTTCGAGCGCACCATGCAGCTCAATTATTTCGGCGCCCTGCGGCTGACGATGGGCTTGTTGCCGGGGATGCTGGCGCAGAAGCGCGGCCAGGTGGTCAACATTTCGTCGATCGGCGTCTTGACCAATGCACCGCGTTTTTCCGCCTACGTGGCGTCGAAGGCGGCGCTGGATGCCTGGACCCGCTGCGCGGCCTCCGAATTCGCCGACATGGGGATTCACTTCACCACCATCAACATGCCGCTGGTGCGCACGCCGATGATCGCGCCGACCAAGATCTACCAGAACGTGCCGACGCTGAACCCGGAGCAGGCCGCCGACCTGATCGCGCAGGCGATCGTCTACAAGCCGGTGCGCATCGCCACGCGCCTCGGCGTCGCCGGCCAGGTACTGCACGCGCTGGTGCCGCGCGTGGCGCAGATCGTGATGAACACCAGCTTCCGCATGTTCCCGGACTCGGATGCCGCGCGCGGTGATAGAAAGGCGCCGCAGCTGAGCGCCGACCAGGCGGCGCTGGAGCACATGCTGCGCGGCGTTCACTTCTGAATCGGCGCCGCCGGCGCGCGGCGTCTTCAGCGTGGCAGCAGGACGGTGTCGATCGCGTGGATCACGCCGTTGTCGGCGGTGATGTCGCTCTGGATCACGTTGGCATTGTTGACGGTGATCTTGCCATTGTCGGAAGTGAGCTTCAGCAGGTCGCCCTGGACCGTCTTCACTTCGCCCGGCTTGATTTCCGCCACCAGCGTTCGGCCCGGCACGATGTGATAGGTCAGCACTTGGGCCAGCCGTACCTTGTCCTGCATCAGGGTATCCAGCGTGCCGGCCGGCAATTTCTCGAATGCATGATCGGTCGGCGCAAAGATCGTATACGGGCCGGCGCCCTTTAGCGTATCGGTCAGGCCGGCCGCCTGCAGCGCGCGCACGAACGTCTTCAGGGAGCCATCTGTGGCTGCGGCGGCGACGATATCTTCGCCATGGACGGTGGCACTGCCGCAGAAGGCCGCCAGCGCCAGCAGCAGGCTCAGCAGTTTATTCATGGGAACTCCAAAGGCGATGCCGTGGCCGTCATGGCGGACGGGATGGCAATCGATACTTGTGAGTTGTCACACCGGCAAAAAAGTTCCGGCTCGTTGAAGTCGCCTAAAGTGCCGGCCGGAACGCCTCAGGCCGGCATGCCGGCGGCGGAGGCCGCGCGGATTTCGTCGATCGCCAGCGCCTGTACACGGGCATCGAAGGCCAGCGCGACGTGGCCGATGCCGCCCAGTTCGATGTTCCTGGCGCCGGCCAGCAGCGATGAGGTCTGCGGCGACACGATGTTGTCGTGCTGCGAAAAGATCGACACGAACAGTCGCCGCGCTGCCGGCGATTCGGCCGCCGCCAGCGCTTCCAGCCATGCGCTCGGGCGCCCCTGGCCGGCGCGTCCGCGCCAGCCCATTTCCCGGGTGTTGGCGCCGATGCCGTAATTGGCTAGTGCCGTGCCGTGGTGCGGCGTGCCGAGCGTGATCACGCGGGCGATGCGGCAAGCGCCGTGCTGGCGCAGATAGGCGCGCATCGCCAGCCCGCCCATGCTGTGCGCCAGAACGACGATGCGCGGCTGGCCGCTGGCTGCGCACAGCGCCTCGATGGTTCGGTGCAGCAGCGGCACATAGCGATCGATGCCGCCCAGCACCGGCTCCAGGTCGAGCGCATGATGGCCGATGCCGGCCTGCGCCAGCGCCCGGCTCATGCCGACC
>JBATWJ010000367.1:0-6015 GCA_049672545.1 Burkholderiaceae bacterium | reverse complement strand
GCCCGCACCTGGCGGTCGCCGATCTGGCCGGCCAGTTGCGCCAGCGCCGGCAATGCCGCCTTCAGCTCGGCGTTGTCGGCGACGTCGGCATGGCGCGTCATCGCGCCGATCACGAAGGCGTCGCCGTCGCGCCGGATGCCGACCAGATCAGGGATGCCGGACAGGTCGATCAGCCGGCCCGGGTCGGCCAGGCGCAGCTTCATCGAGGCCAACAGGGTCTGGCCGCCGGCCAGCAGCTTGGCGCCTTCGCCGGCCAGGCGCGCGGCGTCGGCGGCGCTGGCAGGGCGTTCGAGAGTGAATGCATACATGGGCGTTCTCCTTACGCGTGGGCCGGGGCCTGGGCGGCCTCTTTGGCGGACCGGAGCGCTTCCCAGACACGGCTGGGAGTGGCCGGCATGTCGAAGTCCTTGACGCCGAGCGGGTGCAGCGCATCCAGCACGGCGTTGATGACGGCCGGCGGCGAGCCGATCGCGCCGGCCTCGCCGCAGCCCTTGGAACCGAGCGGATTGTGCGTGCATGGCGTGCAGACGTGGCCGAGCCGGAACAGCGGGAAATCGTCGGCGCGCGGCATCGTGTAGTCCATCAGGCTGCCGGTGACCAGTTGGCCGCTGTCGCGGTCGTATACGCAGCGCTCCATCAGCGCCTGGCCGATGCCCTGTGCGATGCCGCCGTGCACCTGGCCTTCGACGATCATCGGATTGACGATGGTGCCGAAGTCGTCGACCGCGGTGAAGCGGTCGATCCGGGTGGCGCCGGTGGCCGGGTCGATTTCGACCTCGCAGATATAAGTCCCGGCCGGATAGGTGAAGTTGGTCGGATCGTAGAACGCGGTTTCGTTCAGGCCCGGCTCCAGCGTCTCCAGCGGATAGTTGTGCGGCACGTAGGCGGTCAGCGCCACCTGTCCGAACGGCACTTTCTTGTCGGTGCCGCGCACGATGAATTCGCCGTTGACGAAATCAATGTCGGCGTCCGACGCCTCCATCAGGTGGGCGGCGATCTTCTTGGCCTTGGCCTCGATCTTGTCGAGCGCCTTCATGATCGCCGCACCGCCGACCGACAGCGAGCGCGAGCCGTAGGTGCCCATGCCGAACGGCACGCGGCCGGTGTCGCCGTGCACCACCTCGACCGCGTCGATGCCGATCCCGAGCCGCGCCGCGACCACTTGCGCGAAGGTGGTTTCATGCCCCTGGCCGTGGCTGTGCGAGCCGGTGAACACCGTCACGCTGCCGGTCGGGTGCACGCGCACCTCGCCGCATTCGAACAGGCCGGCGCGCGCGCCCAGCGCGCCGGCGATGTTGGACGGCGCCAGTCCGCAGGCTTCGATGTAGCTGGAATAGCCGATGCCGCGCAGCAGCCCCTTGGCTTCGCTGGCCTGGCGGCGGGCGTCGAAGCCGGCGACCTCGGCCAGCTGCTCGGCCTGGTCCATGCAGGCGTGGTAGTCGCCGACGTCGTATTGCAGCGCCACCGGCGTCTGATACGGGAACTGGGTGACGAAGTTGCGGCGGCGGATTTCGGCCTGCGACAGGCCCATTTCCCAGCCGCAGCGCGACACCAGCCGTTCCAGCAGATAGGTCGCCTCCGGCCGGCCGGCACCGCGGTAGGCATCGACCGGGGCGGTGTTGGTGAACCAGCTGTCGACCTCGACGTAGATCTGCGGCGTCGTGTACTGGCCGGCCAAGAGCGTGCCGTACAGGATGGTCGGGATCGCGGTCGAGAAGGTGGACAGGTAGGCGCCGAGGTTGGCGTCGGTATGCACGCGCATCGCCAGGAACTTGCCGTCCTTGTCCATCGCCATTTCGGCGTGGCTGACGTGGTCGCGGCCGTGGGCGTCCGACAGGAAGCTCTCGCTGCGTTCGGCGGTCCACTTGATCGCGCAGTTCAACTGGCGCGCCGCCCAGGTCAGGCAGACGTCCTCGGCGTACAGGTAGATCTTGGAGCCGAAGCCGCCGCCGACGTCGGGCGCGATCACGCGCACCTTGTGCTCCGGCAGGCCGAGCACGAAGGCGGTCATCAACAGCCGCTCGACGTGCGGATTCTGGTTGGCCACGTACAGCGTGTATTCGTCGGTGGCGCGGTTGTAGGCGCCGATCGCGGCGCGCGGCTCGATCGCGTTCGGAATCAGCCGGTTATTGACCAGGTCCAGCTTGGTGACATGAGCGGCGCCGGCGAACGCGGCGTCGACCTGGGCCTTGTCGCCGAGCGCCCACTTGTAGCAATGGTTGTCGGGCGCGACTTCGTGCAGCGCCGTTCCCTTGGCGGCGTCGCGCACGTCGACCACCGCCGGCAGCACGTCGTAATCGACTTCGACCGCCTCGGCGGCGTTCTTCGCCTGCTCCAGCGTATCGGCCACCACCATCGCCACGTGGTCGCCGACGTAGCGCACCTTGCCCTGCGCCAGGATCGGATGCGGCGGCTCCTTCATCGGCGTGCCGTCGGTGCTGGTGATCAGCCAGCCGCACGGCAGGCCGCCCATCTTGCCCTCGACGTCCTTGCCGGTGAAGATGCGCGCCACGCCCGGCATGGCGGCGGCGCGGCTGGTGTCGATGCTGTTGATCGTGGCGTGCGCGTGCGGCGAGCGCACGAACACCGCGTAGCGCTGGTTGGCCAGGTTGATGTCGTCGGTGTACTGGCCGGCTCCGGTCAGGAACCGGTAGTCTTCCTTGCGGCGGACGGCCTCGCCGATGTGCGGCAGGCCAGCAAAATCGGATGCACCCATGTTGAACTCCCGAAAGAGGTGAGGGGAACGGCGGTCGGGGAATGCGGATCAGGCGCCGGCGGCCATCGCGGCTGCGCCTTGCTGGACCGCGCGGACGATGTTCTGGTAGCCGGTGCAGCGGCAGATGTTGCCGTCCAGCAGAGCGCGGATCTCGTCTTCCGACGCGTTCGGATGGTGGCGGCACAGATCGACCGCGCTCATCACCATGCCGGTGGTGCAAAAACCGCATTGCAGGCCGTGGCAGTCCTTGAACGCCGCCTGCATCGGATGCAGCGTGCCGTCCGCCTGCGCCAGCCCTTCGATGGTGGTGATGTCGGCGCCGTCGGCCTGCGCCACCAGCAGGTTGCACGACTTGACCGCGCGCCCGTTCATGATGACGGTGCAGGCGCCGCATTGGGCGGTGTCGCAGCCGACGTGAGTGCCGGTCAGCTTCAGCTGCTCGCGCAGGGCCTGGACCAGGAAGGTGTTGGGGGGAAGATCGAGATCGGCCGGGACGCCATTGACGGTGAGATGAACTTGCATGAGTCTTGTCTCCTTGTCCATGTTGTCGGGCCAGCTTATTCCAAGCCGCTACATTAAGCAAGCGGCGGCGTCAAGTGCCATGTGATGGGAAAGGAGTGGACCGACCGGCGGCCGTCGGCAACACGGGCGGCGCAAAAAAAATCCGCCGGACGCTGCCGGCGGATCGCGGGGCGGGAGCATACTCCCATGGTGGATGGCCTATGCCGGGCGGATTGCCTGCGGATTTGAGGCATACTCCCGGTATGTGCAAAGTGAAGTCAGACGGCGGGCGGTGCGTCCGCCAGCAGCGTGAAATGCTCAACGGTCGGCGGCACGGCGAAATACGGGCCGACGATCGCGCGCCATTCCTGGAATGCCGGCGAGCCGCGGAAATCGACGGTATGGTTTTCCAGCGTGTCCCAGTAGATCGTCAGCACATAGCGTTCCGGCGTTTCGATGCCGCGCTGCACGCGGTAGCCGAGGAAGCCCTTGGCGCTGCCGATTGCCTGCTGCACGCCGCGCTGGATGGCGGCGTCGAATTCCTGCTGCTTGCCGGGCTGGATGCGGATGTCCGCGAGTTCGAGAATCATGGTCGGTCGCTTGAAGTGGGTGAACGGAAGGCTAATAGCTGCCCATGTAGTCGCGCTTGCCGAGGTTGACGCCATTGTGGCGCAGGATGTCGTAGGCGGTGGTGACGTGGAAGAAGAATTGCGGCAGGCCGTAGTGCAGCAGGTAGTCGCGGCCGATCATCTTCCTTTCCTTCGGCGTACCGGGGCGCAGCACGATTTCGCGCTCGGCGCCGGCGTCGATCTGCGCAGGATCGAGCGCTTCGATGAAGGCCAGCGTGCGGGCGATGCGCGCGCGCAGCTCGGCGAAGCTCTGTTCGCTGTCGTCCCAGGCCGGCACGTCGACGCCGGCCAGCCGCGCCGGCACGCTCTTGGCGAAGTCGGCCGCGATCTGCACCTGGCGCAGCAGCGGGAACATGTCGGGAAACAGGCGCGCCTGCAGCAGCGGTTCGGGCTCGATCAGGATGGTCTTGGCATGCGCCTCGGCCTTCGTCAGCACATCGCTCAACGCGTTCAGCATCTGCTTGAAAACCGGGACCGAAGCGGTGGACAGGGATATCGTCATGGAAAACTCCGGAAGAGGTAAGGGTCGCCGGATCATAGCAGAGCCGCTTCGTCAGGCTGCCACGGCAGCGCGGCCGCATCGATAGCGGGCCGCAGGCCATGTACGCGCTATTGTCCGGCTGGCAAGCCGCGGTTAGCATGCGCGGCATATCCCACCGTCCAGGCAGCACGCCGGACCCAACCAAGGAGGAGCAACATGCGTCGAATCCTGTTCTCGATTTCCCTGCTGGCGCTGGCCGCCGTCGGCAGCCATGCCTGAGCCGCCGGCCAGATGAAGCCGGGCCTGTGGGAAATGACGATGAAGTCGGACGCGATGAAGGCGATGCCGCCGATGCCCGATCTGCCGCCGGAACAGCTGAAGCAGATGCGCGACATGGGCATCGAAATGCCGGTGATGCGCGGCGGCGGCATGGTGTCCAAGGTCTGCATCACCAAGGAGATGGCGGCGCGCGACGAACCGGCGACCGCCGACGTCAAGGAAATGGGCTGTAAGACGAAAAACTACAAGGCCAGCGGCGGCCAGTACTCGTTCGACCTGGTCTGCAACAGCCCGGAGATGAAGGGGCAGGGCAAGGTCAGCGGCGTCTTCGCCGGCAACGAGAGTTTTTCTTCCCGCTACCAGTTCAAGGGCACCGCGCACGGCGAAAAGGTCGACCAGAGCCACGAAACCACCGGCAAATGGATCGGCGCCGACTGCGGCGCGGTCAAGCCGGTCGGCGCTCCCGCGAAGAAAAAGTAAGGCCGGACGTCGCTTCGGCTCCCGCGCCGGCTGGCACCGCCGGCGCGGGTTTTGCGCAGGCAACGGAATCGCCGTCGGCCGCCGCCGGTCGCGCAAGCTCCTATACTGTGGTCACAGCGATCGCCGCAGTCCGCGGCGATCATTGACCCGACTCCAAGGTGCCCCATGACCACGCGACTGCAGATCGACTTTGTTTCCGACGTTTCCTGCCCCTGGTGCGCGATCGGCCTGAATTCGCTGCGGCAGGCGCTCGCCGCGCTCGACGGCGAAATCGATGCCGACCTGCGGTTTCAGCCGTTTGAGCTGAATCCGGCGATGCCGGCCGGCGGCCAGGACATCGGCGAGCACCTGATCGAAAAATACCGGATGACGCCGCAACAGCTGGCGCAAAGCCAGCAAGCGATCCGCGCCCGCGGCGCCGAGGTCGGCTTCACCTTCGACATGGACCGACGCAGCCGCATCTACAACACTTTCGACGCGCACCGGCTGCTGCACTGGGCCGGGCTGGAAGGGCGCCAGCTGGAATTCAAGCAGGCGTTGTTGAAAGCCTATTTCACCGATGGCGAAAATCCCGCCGCGCATGATGTGCTGCTGCGGCTGGCCGGCGCGGTCGGGCTCGATACGGCGCGGGCGCGGGAAATCCTCGCCGGCGACGCTTACGCTGCCGAGGTGCGCGAGCAGGAACGCTTCTATCAGCAGCAGGGCATCCATTCGGTGCCGTCGGTGATCGTCAACGGCCGCTACCTGATCCAGGGCGGCCAGCCGGCCGAGGTGTTCGCGCGTTCGCTGCGGCAGATCGCCGCCGAGGATGTGGCGAACGGCGTGGCGGAAGGCGCGGCGCAATGAAAGCGATCGTCACCGGCCACGCGCGCGGGCTGGGCGCCGCCGTCGCAGAGGAGCTACTGACGCGCAACATCGCCGTGCTGGGC
>JBATWJ010000366.1:0-1774 GCA_049672545.1 Burkholderiaceae bacterium | reverse complement strand
CGGTGGTGCCGCTGCCCATGAACGGGTCGAGCACCACGCCGCCCGGCGGGCACGACGCCAGCACCATCCGCTCGACGATTTCCAGCGGCTTCTGGGTCGGATGGTCGGCGCGCTCGCGGTGTTCGCGGTGCAGCCGCGACACGCTCCAGACGTCCTTCGGGTTGTAGCCCAGTTCCAGCCACTTGGCGCCGACGAAGATCGAGCGCGAGCGCGCCTTCTTGGTCTGGGCATCGTACGGAATCCGCACCGCGTCGAGATCGAAATGGTAGTCGCGCGCGCGGGCGAAAAAACCGATCGTGTCGTGCACCGACGAGAAGCGCCGCGTACTGCCGCCCATCGACGGCACCCGCCGGTCCCAGATGATTTCGTTGATCATCAAGAGCCGCTGCTTCAGCAGCACGAACACTTCCGGCGCGTGGCGCCAGGTCAGGAAGATGTACAGGCTGCCGTTGCGCTTTAACTTCGGCAGCGCCAGGTCGACCCATTGCCGGGTCCATTCCAGATACTGCGCGCTTTCCAGCTTGTCGGAATCGTTGCCGTAATCCTTGCCGAGACCGTACGGCGGATCGGCGACCAGCAGGTCGATCGCGCCGTCGGGAATGCGCGCCAGCCCTTCCAGCGCGTCTTCGCAGAACAGGCGGTTGCGCCAGCCGTCCATCGCCGCTCAGCGCCGGCGCGGCATCGGCGACCGCATTGCCGTCACTGCAGCCGCCATGTCAGCCGCCGCCCTTCAGGCGCAGTTCGGCCGAGCGCGCGTGCGCCTGCAAGCCTTCGCCGTAGGCCAGTTCGGCCGCCACCCGGCCCAGCGTCTGCGCGCCGGCCTCGCTGACCTCGATCATGCTGCTGCGCTTCTGGAAGTCGTAGACGCCGAGCGGCGACGAGAAGCGCGCGGTGCGCGAGGTCGGCAGCACGTGGTTCGGCCCGGCGCAGTAGTCGCCCAGTGCTTCCGACGTGAAGCGGCCGAGGAAGATCGCGCCGGCATGGCGGACCAATTCGGCCCAGCGGCGCGGCTCGGCCGCCGAGATTTCCAGGTGTTCCGGCGCGATCCGGTTGGCGATCGCGCAGGCTTCCTCCATATCGCGCACCTGGATCAGCGCGCCGCGGTTGGACAGCGACGTGCGGATCACGTCGCGGCGCGGCATGCCGTCCAGCAGCTTGCCGATGCTGGCTTCGACCTGCGCGAGGTAGCCGGCGTCCGGGCACAGCAGGATCGACTGCGCCAGCTCGTCGTGCTCGGCCTGTGAGAACAGGTCCATCGCCACCCAGTCGGGATCGGTGCTGCCGTCGCAGATCACCAGGATTTCCGACGGTCCGGCGATCATGTCGATGCCGACGGTGCCGAACACGCGTCGCTTGGCCGCCGCCACATAGGCGTTGCCGGGACCGACGATCTTGTCGACCTGCGCGATGGTGGCGGTGCCGAAGGCCAGCGCGCCGATCGCCTGCGCGCCGCCGATCGTGTACGCGCGGTCGACGCCGGCGATCGCGGCCGCCGCCAGCACCAGCGGATTTTTCACGCCGTCCGGGGTCGGCACCACCATGATGACCTCGGCCACGCCAGCCACCTTGGCCGGAATCGCATTCATCAGCACCGACGACGGATAGGCCGCCTTGCCGCCCGGCACATAGATGCCGACGCGGTCCAGCGGCGTCACCTTCTGCCCCAGCACGGTGCCGTCGGCCTCGGTGTACGAAAAGCCGGCCGAACCGCATTCGGCCTTTTGCCGCTCGTGGTAGCGGCGCACCCGTTCGGCCGCGGTCTGCAGCGCCGCGC
>JBATWJ010000365.1:0-2785 GCA_049672545.1 Burkholderiaceae bacterium | reverse complement strand
ACGGCAGGCAGGTGATTAGCGCGTCGAATTCGCGCTCGACCGCCGGCCGCGCGGCGGCGTCCAGCGGCAGGTGCGGATAGCCGAGCACGATCTGCCATTCGCGCCGGCAATCGTCGCGCGTCACCGCCTGCAGCCGGCCGGCGCGCAGCGCCGCCAGCAGGGCCGCCCAGCGTGCATCGCGGAACACGAACAGGTCGAGGCAGACGTTGGTGTCGATGACGATGCGTTTCGGTATCATGGCGCCACTTTGTGGATGGAGATGTGCTGAAGATGTTGATTGTCCTGTCGCCCGCCAAGTCGCTCGATTACGAAACGCCGCCGGTCACCGAGCAGCACAGCAAGCCGGATTTCCTGGCGCGCTCGGCGCAGCTGGTGGAGATCCTGAAGGCCAGGTCGCCGGCGCAGCTGGCCAGCCTGATGCGCATTTCCGATCCGCTGGCGCAGCTGAACGCGCAGCGCTATGCCGACTGGACACCACGCTTTTCGCGCCGCAATGCGAAGCAGGCGGTGCTGGCCTTCAACGGCGACGTCTACGAGGGTCTGCAGGCGGCCACGCTGTCGGCGGCCCAGCTCGACTATGCGCAGGCGCACATCCGGATTCTATCGGGTTTGTACGGCGTGCTGCGCCCGCTCGACCTGATGCAGCCGTACCGGCTGGAGATGGGCACGCGCCTGGCGAATCCGGCCGGGCGCGACCTGTATGCATTCTGGGGCGATACCGTGACCGCCGAGCTCAACCGCCTGCTGGCGGCGCAAAAAGAGGGTGTGCTGATCAACCTGGCGTCGGAGGAATACTTCAAGGTGGTGCGGCGCGCGCACTTGCAGTACCCGGTGATCACGCCGGTGTTCGAGGACTGGAAGGGCGGCCGCTACAAGATCATCTCGTTCTACGCCAAGCGCGCACGCGGCCTGATGGCGCGCTACGCGGCACAGCACCGGGTGGCGCGGCCGGAGCGGCTGCAGCAGTTCAACGCCGAAGGCTATGCGTTCGACGCCGCCAGTTCGGACGCGCATACCTGGGTGTTCCGGCGCCGGATGGAAGGCTGACACGACAGCACCGTTTGCACGCCGCCAAAGAAAAAGCCTCGGTTCACCGAGGCTTTTTCTTTGGCGGCAGGAGCCGTTACCAGATCTTCCACCACGGCGCCTTCTTCTTGCCGCCGGTGGTGGCCAGGTCGCTGTTCGGGAAATTCAGCTTCAACACGCGGTCGGCGTCGTCGCGCAGCTGTGGCAAGCCGAGCGCATCGTAGGAACGCACCATGATGTACAGCGCTTCCTCGAGCGCCGGCGCCTCGCGGTATTCGGCGACCGCGGTCTGCGCGCGGTTGGCCGCTGCCAGGTAGGCGCCGCGCCGGTAGTAGTAGTTGGCCACGTGCACTTCGTGCTGCGCCATCGCGTTGACCAGGTACTTCAGGCGGGCGGCGGCGTCGGCGGCGTAGATGCTGTTGGGGAAGCGCTCGACCAGCAGCTTGAACGAATCGAAGGCTTCACGCGCCGCTTTCGGATCGCGCTCGGTGGCGTCCTCGCTGGCCAGAAAATCGAACAGGCTGACCTTGTCGTTGAAATTGATCAGGCCGCGCAGGTAATACATGTAATCGACGTTCGGATGGTTCGGATGCAGCTTGATGAAGCGCTCCACCGCCGCCAGCGCCTGTGGCTGGTCGCCCTGGCGGTAGTGGGCGTAGGCGATTTCCATCTGCGCCTGCTGCGCATAGGTGCCGAACGGATAGCGCGATTCCAGTTTTTCGAAGTAGCGCACCGCCTTGTCGTAGTCGCCGGAGGACAGTTCGTCGTGGGCCTCCGCGTATAATTTCGAGGCCGACCAGCCGACGGTTTCGTCCGGCGCCTCGGAAAACACGCCGCATCCCGCCAGCGCAAACGCGAACAGCACGACAAGCCACTTCGATGAAATTTTTAGCATGGTGTTTGGCAGGAATGCGTATCAACAAGGAAGCGATTATAGCCGATGAGTTCGTCTCCAATACCGGATGAAACGCCACTTTCGGCCGTACTGCCGCCGCCCGCCGGGATCGACGAAAACGGCGACGGCGACGACGGCTGGCCGGAACTTGCGCCGCTGCGGCTGCGCCTGGATGCGGCCGATTGCGGCGTGCGGCTGGACAAGGTGCTGGCACGCCACGCGCCGCAGTTTTCGCGCAGCCGCCTGCAGCAATGGATCGAGGCCGGGCGGGTTACGCTCGACGGCGCCGTTGCCCGGATGAAGCAGCCGGTGCACGGCGACGAGGAAGTGCTGCTGCTGCCGCAGCCGGCGCCGGAGGACACGGCATTCAGGCCGGAGCCGATGGCGCTGGCGATCGTCGTCGAGGACGAGGCGCTGCTGGTGCTCGACAAGCCGGCCGGACTGGTGGTGCATCCGGCCGCGGGCAACTGGTCAGGCACACTGCTGAACGGCTTGCTGCACCATTGCCCGGCGCTGGCCGGGGTGCCGCGCGCCGGCATCGTGCACCGGCTGGACAAGGATACCAGCGGCCTGATGGTGGTCGCCAAGACGCTGGAAGCGCAAACCGACCTGGTGCGCCAGTTGCAGGCGCGCAGCGTGCGGCGCGAATACCTGGCCCTGGTATGGGGTACGCCGCAGGTCAGCGGCAGAGTGGATGCGCCGATCGCGCGGCATCCGCGCGACCGCGTCAAGATGGCGGTGTCGCAGCATCCGAGCGCCAAGCCGGCACTGACGTATTACGAAAGACTGGCCAGCGGCGCCCTCGACGGCCGGCCGGTGTCGCTCTTGCGTTGCCGGCTGGAGACTGGGCGCACGCACCAGATC
>JBATWJ010000364.1:0-3279 GCA_049672545.1 Burkholderiaceae bacterium | reverse complement strand
AGCGCATCCAGCGCGCGCTGGAAATCATCGAACTGACCGGACAGCCGATGTCGGCGCTGCTGGCGCAAAAGGCGGCGCCGGAACTGCCGTTCGCGCTGCTGCCGCTGGCGCTGGAGCCGTCGGATCGCAGCGTGCTGCACCAGCGCGTCGCCGAGCGCTTCGACGCCATGCTGGCCGGCGGCCTGATCGATGAAGTGGCTACGCTGCGCGCGCGCGGCGACTTGCACCCGGGCCTGCCGGCTATGCGCTGCGTCGGCTACCGGCAGGTCTGGAGCTACCTGGACGGCGCCGCCGACTGGACGCAGATGCGCGAAAAAGGCATCGCCGCCACCCGCCAGCTGGTCAAGCGCCAGCTGACCTGGCTGCGGGCGACGCCGCAGCGGCAGGTATTCGATTGCCTGGCGCCGGATGCGCCGGCGCGGCTGGTGCAGGCGATCGAAGCCGCAGATACAGAATAAAATCGGGAGTATGCCGTTTTTTAGCCTTATGCCGGAGAATCTGCGCGCGGCTTTGAAAATACCAAGGGGGAGTATAAAAACGAGCGCAGATTGCCGCGGACACGCCCGCCGATTCTTCATATTGACAGCCTGCAGCAAACCCCCGATAATTTCTGGCTTCCCGGTGATATAGCTCAGTTGGTTAGAGCACAGCACTCATAATGCTGGGGTCGGTGGTTCAAGTCCACCTATCACCACCAAAATTCAGCAAGCCGTTGACTTCATGGAGTCAACGGCTTTTTTGTTTTCCTGGACACCGCTCGGTGCTACGCAAAGGCGGAACAGGGGGAACGCTCCACCGGGCTTCCTTGATTCGCCAATCCCGGCGGGAGTTGCTGCGCCTGGCTCGGCCTTCACGTTCGCCGACCGCGCCGCTGCCGCAGCAATCGCCGAAGCACCTTACAGAAGACCGGACAGCGCGCCGGCGCCGGCCAGCAATGCGACCACCGCCCACGGGGGCGCCTTCCAGACGGTCAGAAGCAGAAAGCCGGCGAGCGCCAGCGCGAAGTCTTTTGGGGCCAGGACGGCGCTGGTCCAGACCGGGTCATACAGCGCGGCGCCGAGGATGCCGACGACTGCCGCATTGGCGCCGCGCATCGCGAACTGGGCGGTGGGATGCAGGCGAAATCTGTCCCAGAACGGCAGCATCCCATAGACAAGCAACAGGCCAGGAAGGAAGACGCCGATCAGCGCGGTGATTGCGCCAACCACGGGGCTGGAAACCAGGCTGGAGGCGGCGCCGAGGTAAGCGGCAAACGTAAACAGCGGTCCGGGCACGGCTTGCGCCAAGCCATAGCCGGCCAGGAACGACTCGCCGGCGACCCAGCCGGGCGCCACCATTTCTGCCTGCAACAGTGGCAGAACCACATGGCCGCCGCCGAAGACCAGCGCGCCGGAGCGGTAAAAGGCGTCGAACAGGGCTAGGTCCGGATGCCTGGTCGTCGCTGCGACGACTGGCAGCGCCAGCAGCAGCAGCGCGAACAAAACCAGTGCGGCAGTACCGCCCGCCCGGGTGACGGGAAAGCTCAAATGGCCAGCCGCGGCGGTTTGCTGCCCGCGGCAAAGCCAGAGGCCGGCAAGCGCACCCAGCGCGATCGCCGCCAACTGGCCGGCCGAGCCGCCGACGAATACAACCAGCGCGATGGCAGCAAGCGCAATGGCGGCACGTTGCCGGTCCGGAGCGAGAGTGCGCGCCATGCCCCAGATGGCTTGCGCAACCACAGCGACGGCGACCAGCTTCAACCCGTGAATGAATCCGGCGGCGACCGGCCCCGTGAAGGCGGCGGCACTCAATGCGAAGGCGAACAGTACGAGCGCGGACGGCAGCGTGAATCCCAGCCAGGCGGCGATGCCGCCCATCAGCCCATGGCCGCGCAAGACTCCCAATGAAAATCCGACCTGGCTGGAAGCCGGGCCTGGCAGGAACTGGCACAGCGCCACAAGATCGGCATAGCCTTGTTCGCTGAGCCAGCGGCGGCGGGTGACGAACTCGTCGCGAAAATATCCGAGATGGGCGATCGGCCCGCCGAAGGAAGTCAAGCCGAGGCGCAGGAAGGCCAGGAATACTTCCCAGGGCGAGCCGGCGGCGTTTTCAGCGGATCGCAGCATCGTGCGCAGATTGGAGAGAGCGGCGCTCAGGCGTTGCAGCATATCGACGATCCCGATACCGGGTTGCCGGGAAGTTCCTCGAACATCGATGGTTCGGCGGTGGGCGACGGAACATGCGGCGCATCGATCCGCCGTCGGAGCGCCGGCCGCGCTCCAGGCCCGGGCTGCCTAGAGTTTTTTTCTGGCACCTTGCCACCCGCCGTCCGCCTCAACGCCGCCAGCCCAGCACCAGCACACCCAGCGCCACCAGGCCGATCCCGGACCATTCGCGCCAACTCGGCCGCTCGTGCAGAAACAGCACGGCGAACACCGCCACCAGCACCAGGCTCAGCTTGTCCACCGGCGCCACCTTGGAGGCGTCGCCGATCTTCAGCGCGCGAAAGTAGCAGACCCAGGACGCGCCGGTCGCCAGACCCGACAGCACCAGGAATAGCCAGGTCTTGCCGCTCAGGCTGAGCGGATTGCTCCATTTGCCGGCCCACAGCACGAACGCGGTCAGCACGACCAGGATGACGACCGTGCGCACCAGCGTGGCGAGATCGGAATCGACGCCCTCCAGGCCGATCTTGGCGAAGATCGCGGTCAGCGCGGCAAAGATGGCGGAAAAGATCGCCCAGAAAAACCATTCACTGGAAGCAGGCATGGCCGGCGGCTCCGATCGGTGGGTGGAATGGAAAGCAACGGTGGCAATGGCGGCCATTGTCGCATCGGGCGGCGCGCCGGCCAAAAACGGCATTGATCTTTTTAATGATAATCATTATCATTTAATTCCTCGCCCTCGAAGGAAGCCCGTCATGCTGTTGCGCGCCCTGCTGTTGTCCGCCCTCTTCGTTTCCACCGCCGCCGTCGCCGCCGATGCGGTAACGCTGGCGATCAAGGATCACCGCTTCGTGCCGGCCGAGGTCAAGGTGCCGGCCAACACCAAGCTGAAGCTGATCGTCGAAAACCAGGATGCGACGCCGGAGGAATTCGAAAGCCACGACCTGAACCGGGAAAAGGTGATCGCGCCGCATTCGAAGGCGACCATTTTCATCGGCCCGCTGAAGCCGGGCAGCTACAAGTTCTTCGGCGAATTCAATCCATCCACCGCGCAAGGCGTGGTCATCGCGGAGTAAGGCCATGTTCGGCGCCGCCATCATCATTTTTCGCGAGTCGTTGGAAGCCGCGCTGCTGA
>JBATWJ010000363.1:0-1662 GCA_049672545.1 Burkholderiaceae bacterium | reverse complement strand
CGCCAGCTGCAGGCCGTCGTATTCCGCCTCGTTGCTGCGCACCATGGCCTGCGCCGGCACGCCGAGCTGGCGCTGCAGTTCGCGCAGCTGTTCCAGCGTCGGCGGGGTTTTCAGATATTCGACCACCTGCGGCGGCTGGCCGTGGCGCTCGCCGAACTGCTGCACCAGCGCCAGCGCTTCGCGCGACTTGGAACAGCGGGGATTGTGATAAATGGTCAGCATGGGTTTTTCCTGTCTGGTTGAAAAATCGCATCGCCGCGTCAGTTGCCGCGCCCGTTCTTCTCGCGCTCCGCGGCGTCGCGCGCGAACATGTCCTCCAGCTCCTGCCGGCCCTGCTGCAGCATCGACACCATCTGCGCCTGGTCCTTGTAGTGCGGATAGACCGCCATCAACGTCTTCAGGTTGTGCGCGCGGAACTTGCGCAGCAGCTGGCGCGTACGCGGCGCGCTGAAGCCGAGCCGCTGCAGCAGCCTGCCGCCCAGCTGCAGCGAGGCCTCGAAGGTTTCGCGCTCGATCACGTTGACGCCGCGGTCCAGCAGATCGTAATAGTGCGACACGTTGCGCGCCCGCGCCAGGATTTCCAGGTGCGGAAATTCCCGTCGCACCGCATCCACCAGCGCCAGGCTGTCGTCGACGTCGTCGATCGCCACCACCAGAATTTGTGCGCGGGCGGCGCCGGCCGCGCGCAGCAGATCGGTGCGGGTGGCGTCGCCATAGAACACTTCGAAGCCGAATTTGCGCAGCAGCTCGACCTGCTCCGGATCGTGGTCCAGCACGGTGGCGCCGATGCGGTTGGCGAACAGCAGGCGGCCGATGATCTGGCCGAAGCGGCCAAAGCCGGCGATGATCACCGGATTGTCCTGCGGCGGGATGGCGTCGTCCGGCTGCTGCCGCTGGAAGCGCGGCGCCAGCAGCCGGTCGTGCGCCAGCAGCAGCAGCGGTGTGGCCACCATCGACAGCGCCACCACCAGCACCAGCAGCGAGGCAATGGCCGGCGGGAAGATGCCGGCGGTGGCGGCCGCGCCGAAGACCACGAAGGCGAATTCGCCGCCCTGCGACAGCAGGAACGCGAACAGCGCCCGCTGCGGGCGCGCAATGCCGAGCCGGCCGCCGAGCAGGTATAGCGTGCCGATCTTCAGCGCCAGGAACAGCACTACCAGTGCCAGCACCGTCAGCGGGCGCGCCAAGAGCACGCCGAAATCGACCGACATGCCGACCGCGATGAAGAACAGCCCGAGCAGCAGGCCCTTGAACGGTTCCAGGTCGGATTCCAGCGCGTGCCGGTATTCGGAATCGGCCAGCAGCACGCCGGCCAAGAAGGTGCCGAGCGCCATCGACATGCCGACCGACTGCATCAACAGGCCGATTGCGATCACCAGCAGCAGCGCGAAGGCGGTGAAGATCTCGCGCAGGCCGGTGGCGGCGATGATGCGCAGCACCGGCCGCAGCAGGTGGCGGCCGGCGAATACCAGCGCGACGATCACGCCGATCGCCTTGGCCGCCGCCAGCCAGGTCGGGCCGTGCGAGGCGGCGCCGTGGCCGAGCAGCGGGATCAGCGCGATCATCGGGATCGCCGCGATGTCTTGGAACAGCAGGATCGCGAAGCCGGCGGCACCGGCCGCGGTCGCCATCAGGTTGCGTTCCTGCAGCGTGGTCAGCGCG
>JBATWJ010000362.1:0-3013 GCA_049672545.1 Burkholderiaceae bacterium | reverse complement strand
CGCCTGCGGATGAAGAAGGGCGGCCAGCCGCTGGTGACCGACAACGGCGGCCACATCCTGGACGTGGCCGGACTGAAGATCGTGCGGCCGGCCGAGCTGGAAGCCGAGATCAACAACCTGCCGGGCGTGATCACGGTCGGCCTGTTCGCGCGCAAGGGCGCCGACGTCTGCCTGCTCGGAACCGCCGATGGCGTGCGCACACTGAAGTTTTAAACACCGGGAGTATGCTTAAAAACGCCCTATGTCGGGCGTAAAGTGTGCGCCTCGTAAAATACTCCCCTAACTATATGAAAATGCCCCGGAACTTGCCGGGGCGCCTGGAGCGTTGTGCGGATTCGCCGGCACGCCGCATCGCGGCGTGCTGCCGCCGCCTACTCGGACGGCGGCGTGTAGCCGGCGGCGGTGTCGGCGCCGGCGCCGAAGAAGTGGTTTTCCATCTGCGTCGCCAGGTACTGGCGGGCGCGCGCGTCGGCCAGGTTCAGCCGGTTTTCATTGACCAGCATGGTCTGGTGCCGCAGCCAGGCGGTCCACGCTTCCTTCGAGACGTTGTCATAGATCCGCTTGCCGAGTGCGCCCGGATAGGGCGGGAAATCCAGCCCTTCGGCTTCCTTGTTCAGCTTGATGCAGTGGACGGTGCGTGCCATGGGGTTCTCCTTTGAGGCCTGAAAAATGGTGGGGAAGAGCGTTGGGCTCTGTCCCAGGATTGGAATTTGTCGTTCCGGCGAAAGCGGGACTGCATGCATTCCCCTCAGTGTCGTTTTACGGTTGCTCAACCAGTCCTTCTGCGGGAGCTAACCTCGCTCGACCTTTCCGTTTGATTTGTTGGGGGACAGAGTAGCTCGGCGCCTGCGCGCCTCACAAACTCTGTCCCGCAAGCCCTAAAATTTGTTGGGGCCAGAGTAACTTGCCGCGCTGCGGCGGCTCGCAAACTCTGTCCCGCAACAAGGTCAAATGTTCTTTATCAGCACCAGCGACTTGCGCTGCCAGTTATACATCTGCTGCCGGTCCTTCGGCAGGTCGTCGATGGTGGCGCGTACGAAGCCGCGCTTCAGGAACCAGTGCGCGGTGCGGGTGGTGAGCACGAACAATTTCTTCATGCCGGCGGCGCGCGCGCGGTTTTCCATGTGCTTCAGGATGCGCTCGCCGTCGCCCTGGGTCTGGGCGTCGGGGCTGACGGTCAGCGCCGCCATTTCCGCCATCCGCTCTTCCGGGAACGGGTACAGCGCGGCGCAGCCGAAGATCACGCCGTCGTGTTCGATCACGGTGAACTGCTCGATCTCGCGCTCGAGCAGTTCGCGTCCGCGCTTGACCAGCGTGCCGTCGGCCTCCAGCGGCTCCAGCAGCTTCAGGATGCCGCCGACGTCCTCGATGGTCGCCTCGCGCAGGCTTTCCAGGTTTTCGTACGAAATCATGGTGCCGACGCCGTCGTGCGTGAACAGTTCCAGCAGTGCCGAGCCATCCAGCTCGTAGGGTACGATATGCGCGCGCGGTACGCCGAAGTGGCAGGCGCGCGTCGCATGCTGCAGGTAGAAGGCGGCGGTTTCCGGCAGGAAGCCGGCTTCCAGCACGGCGTCGGCCTGGTGCGCCGACAGTTCGCGGATTTCGACGCCGGCGGCGTCCGTCATCAGTGGCGTTTCAGTCAGGAACACCAGCTTTTCGGCGCGCAGCGCGATCGCCGCCGACACCGCCACGTCTTCCATGCTGAGGTTGAACGCCTCGCCGGTCGGCGAAAAGCCGAGCGGCGACAGCAGCACGATGGCGCCGGCGGCCAGGATTGGATGGATGGTCTCGTAGGCGATCTTGCGCACGATGCCGGTCAGCTGCAAGTCGACGCCGTCGATGATGCCGAGCGGGCGGGCGGTGACGAAGTTGCCGGAGATGATGCGCACCGCCGCGTGCGCCATTGGTGTGTTCGGCAAGCCCTGGCTGAACGCCGCCTCGATGTCGAGCCGCAGTTCGCCGGCCGCTTCCTTCGCGCATTCGAGCGCGGCGCCGTCGGTGATGCGCAGGCCGTTGTGGTAGTTCGCCTCGACGTTGCGCAAGCCCAGCTGCTCCTCGACCTGCGGCCGGCTGCCGTGCACGATGACGACCTTGATGCCGAGCGCGTGCAGCAGCGACAGGTCCTGCGCCAGCACCGGCAGCGCGCCGGCCTTCACCAGTTCGCCGGGAAAGGCGACCACGAAGGTCTTGCCGCGGAAGGCATGGATATAGGGTGCGACCGAGCGCAGCCAGGCGACGAACTGATCGGGATTTTCCATGAGCCGCATTATAATTCGGGCTTCATGTCTGTTCCTTCGACCCCTAAAAAATCCGGGCCGTCGCATCCGCGTCCGCCGGCATCCGCGGCACCGGTGGTCCGCAATCCGCTGCCGCCGATCACCTTTCCGGAAGAATTGCCGGTTTCCGGCCGCCGCGCCGAGATCGCCGCCGCGCTGACCGCGCACCAGGTGGTGATCGTCAGCGGCGAAACCGGCTCCGGCAAGACCACCCAGCTGCCGAAGATTTGCCTGCAGCTGGGGCGCGGCCAGGCCGGCCTGATCGGCCACACCCAGCCGCGCCGCATCGCCGCATCTTCCACCGCGCGCCGCATCGCGCAGGAACTCGGCTCGCCGCTGGGCGAGCACGTCGGCTTCAAGGTGCGCTTTTCCGACACGCTGTCGAAGGGCGCCTCGATCAAGCTGATGACCGACGGCATCCTGCTGGCGGAAACCCAGACCGATCCGCTGCTGCGCCAGTACGACACCATCATCATCGACGAGGCGCACGAGCGCAGCCTGAACATCGATTTCCTGCTCGGCTACCTGAAACAGCTGCTGCCGCGCCGGCCCGACCTGAAGCTGATCATCACCTCGGCCACCATCGATGCCGAGCGCTTCGCCCGCCATTTCGCGCGGAGCGAGCGGCCGGCGCCGGTGATCGAAGTGTCGGGCCGGCTGTATCCGGTCGAAATCCGCTACCGGCCGGTGGCCGATGCGGCGCCGGAGCAGCCGGCCGGCAAGGGTGGCGAGGGCAC
>JBATWJ010000361.1:0-2404 GCA_049672545.1 Burkholderiaceae bacterium | reverse complement strand
CCGTCGCCGCCGGCGGAGTCCATGGCGGAGGCGGCGCGCCTGCCGCTATGCAAGGATGCCGACGACCAGAAGTTCCTGG
The DNA here is from genome assembly GCA_049672545.1 of Burkholderiaceae bacterium. GTDB lineage: Bacteria > Pseudomonadota > Gammaproteobacteria > Burkholderiales > Burkholderiaceae_D > DATJCV01. Next base: position 2,325 of record JBATWJ010000361.1, on the reverse strand, counting down.
AGCTGGCGCGCGACGCCGGCGCCTGCGCGCTGATCACCAAGGACAAGGCGCTGTTGAAGCTGGCGAAAAGGACCGCGCGCGCCGGCCTGTTCGCGATCCTGGCGCCGGAAGCGTGGCTGGAACGCGAAGCGATGCCGGCGGCGGCGCTAGAATAGGCGCCGCGACCGCTGTCCGCTCCGCCGCCCCCATTACTTTCTTTCCTTTCCATTTCTGATTACCGGCCATGAACGCACCGCTTTCCCCCGCCATCGATCCCAGCCAGTTGCCGTCGCGCCTGCCGGCGGTCGGCACCACGATCTTCACGCTGATGTCGGCGCTGGCGGTCGAAAAGAACGCGGTCAACCTCGGCCAGGGCTTTCCGGATTTCGATTGCGACCCGGCGCTGGTGGAGGCGGTGGCGACGGCGATGAAAAGCGGCCTGAACCAGTATCCGCCGATGACCGGAGTGCCGGCGCTGCGCCAGGCGATCGCCGCCAAGATCGCGCGCCTGTACCACCATGATTACGACGCCGACGCCGAAATCACCGTCACCGCCGGCGCCACGCAGGGGATCCTGACCGCGATCCTGTGCGCCGTGCATCCGGGCGACGAAGTGATCGTGATCGAGCCGGCCTACGACAGCTATCTGCCGGCGATCACGCTGGCCGGCGGCCATGCGGTGCCGGTGCAGATGGACGTCGGGCCGGACGGCTACACGGTGCCATGGGCGCGGGTGGCGGCCGCGGTCGGGCCGAAGACCCGGCTGATCATCGTCAATTCGCCGCACAACCCGACCGGCTCGATCCTGCGCGCGGCCGACCTGGCGGCGCTGGCCGACATCGTGCGCGGCAGCAGCATCCTGATCCTGTCGGACGAAGTATACGAACACATGGTGTACGACGACACCGGCCACCAGTCGGTGTCGTCCGATCCGGAACTGGCGGCGCGCGCCTTCGTGGTGTCCAGCTTCGGCAAGACCTATCACGTGACCGGCTGGAAGGTCGGCTACGTCGCCGCGCCGGCGGCGCTGACGCGCGAATTCCGCAAGGTGCACCAGTTCAACGTCTTCACCGTCAATACGCCGGTGCAGCACGGCCTGGCCGCGTACATGGCAAACCCGGCGCCTTACCTGGAACTGCCGGCCTTCTACCGCAGGAAGCGCGACCTGTTCCGCGCCGGCCTGGAACGCACGCGGCTGCGCCTGCTGCCGGCCGACGGCACCTATTTCCAGTGCGTCGACTATTCGGCGGTGTCGGATCTGCCGGAAGCCGAGTTCGCGCAATGGCTGACCGCCGAGATCGGCGTTGCCGCGATTCCGGTGTCGGCGTTCTACAGCCAGCCGCGCGAATCCGGCATCGTACGTTTCTGCTATGCGAAGAAGGACGACACGCTGCGCAGCGCGCTGCAGCGGCTGGAACGGCTATAACAGGGAGTATGTCGAAAAAAACACCGGTGGACGCCCGGCATAGACTGACATCAAGGGGAGTATGCGCCGCCGGCCGGCGGCGCCGTGCCTGTCCTACTTCGCGTAGCGCTGCATCATCAATTCCTGGTTGACCTTGCGGTCGGCATTGACCTTCTGTACCGCCGGCCGCTCGCCCATCGCCTTCAGGTAGGCGCGCACCGGCAACTCGGCCAGCATGTCCTCGCCATAGATCACCTTGGTCGCCAGCGACACCAGCGGCAAATGCACGATCGCGGCGCAATCAGCCAGCGTGAACTGGGCGCCGCCGATGAAGGGTTCGAACCGCGCCAGCTTCGCGAACGCCGGGATATTGCGTGCCAACAGCTTCTGCACGCGCGCCTTGGTTTCCTCGGACACGGTGCCGCCGAAGAAGGCTTGCGGATACAGTTCGCGTGCCACCAGTTCCAGATGCAGTTCGAGGAACACGATCAGCTCGCGCACCCGGGCGGCGGCGAACGGTTCGGCCGGCAGCAGCGGCTGCTGCGGATGGAGGGCTTCGACATATTCGACGATCACCGCCGATTCGCGCAACACGCCATGCTCGGTTTCCAGATAGGGGATTTTTCCTAGCGGTGATTTTTCCAGCAGCACCGGCGCACGATCTGCCCACACCAGTTCTTCGTCGAACGCGACGCCCTTTTCCAGCAGGCCCAGCTTCACCTTGTTGTAGTAATTGCTGGCGGCAAAGCCGCATAACTTCAGCATGGAGTCTCCTTTGCGAATCGATGATCGGGCGCCGATGATAACCCGCCCCGGTCGCTGGCGGCTCGGCCGGATCGGCGCATCAAGCTATGGCTGCGCCGGCAGTCGCTGCAGCTGCTGCTCGACGAAGGCGCGCAGCTGCGGCGACAGCGCGTTGCTGGCCGCCGCCTGCGTGAAGG
>JBATWJ010000360.1:0-2083 GCA_049672545.1 Burkholderiaceae bacterium | reverse complement strand
GGCGCATCGTTCATGTTCACGCTGCCGCTTGGCACGCCGCCGGCGCTGGCCGATCTCGAGCCGGGGCCGGGCGAAGAGGCCGCCATGCCGCATCCCGCGTCATGACTGAACCGGCACCGGTCGCCTTGCTGGTCGAGGACGAGCCGCAGATCCGGCGCTTCGTGCGCATCGCGCTGGCGGCCGAAGGCTGGCAGATCTGCGAGGCGGACACGATGCAGCGCGGGCTGATCGACGCCGGCACCCGCAAGCCGGACCTGATCATTCTCGATCTCGGGCTGCCGGACGGCGACGGCGTCGACTTCATCACCGATGTGCGCCAGTGGTCGGCGGTGCCGATCATCGTGCTGTCGGCGCGCGTCACCGAAGCCGACAAGATCGGCGCGCTGGACGCCGGCGCCGACGATTATCTGATCAAGCCGTTCGGCGTCGGCGAACTGCTGGCGCGGGTACGCGCCACGCTGCGCCGCCAGCGCCGCCCGGCTGCCGACGGTGACGGCATGATCCGCTTCGGCGAGGTCAGGATCGATCTCCAGGCACGCCTGGTAAGCAAGGCAAACCGGCCGGTGCACCTGACGCCGATCGAATTCCGCCTGCTCGGCATCCTGGCGAGCCACGCCGGGCGCGTGGTCACCACGCCGCAGCTGCTGCGCGAAGTGTGGGGGCCGGCGCATGCCGAGCGCGCGCATTACCTGCGTATCTACATGGGACATTTGCGGCAGAAGCTGGAGGACGACCCGGCCCAGCCGCAGTACCTGCTGACGGAGACGGCGGTCGGCTATCGCCTGGCGTGCTGACGCCGGGCCATTGCGGACCGGCGCGGAGGGACTGTGCGGCTCGCGCGACCCGGTTCCAGTTTTTCAGGATGAAATGGGAGTATGGAGAATATTCGCTTTATTTCCCTGCGGGTTGCGGCGCTCATAGTGGGAGTATGTGCGCAGGACCGCTGCGGACGCGCTGATTCTGCGGGTGCCGATCTCAATCCACCGGCACCGCCCGATAACGCCGCACCTCCGCCGCCGTCGCCGGCGGCGCATTGCCCCAGGTGCGGCGCACGTAGGACACCAGCGCCGCGACTTCGGCATCGTCCAGCGCGGGGCCGAACGGCGGCATGCCGTACGGGCGCGGATTGCCGCCGGTGCTCGGCGGGAAGCCGCCGTTCAGCACCATGCGGATGGTGTTGATCGGCGACGCCAGCGCCAGCGCATGATTGCCGGCCAGCGCCGGATAGTGCGGCGGCACGCCGGCCCCATCGGCCTTGTGGCAGTCGATGCAGTGGTCGCCGTACAGCTTTTCGCCCAGCTTCAATTGCGCCTGCTGCGCGGCGTCGGGCGGTTCGGCCACCGCCGCCGGGGCGCCGCCCGGCAGCGATTTCAGGTATACCGCCATCGCGCCGATGTCGGCGTCGGTCAGGTGCTGCAGGCTGGCGCGCACCACTTCGGCCATCGGCCCATAGGCGGCGCCGCGCGCCGAGATGCCGGTCTTCAGGAAATCCACCAGGTCCTGTTCACTCCAGTCGCCGAGCGCGGCGGCGCCGCCGCCCAGCGGCGGCGCGTACCAGTTCAGGATCGGGATCAGGCCGCCGGCCAGGTCCAGGCTGTTCTGCGTCGCGCCCAGCACGTTGCGGTCGGCGTGGCAGGCATTGCAGTGGCCCAGCCCCTGCACCAGGTAGGCGCCGCGGTTCCATTCCAGGCTCTGGCCGGTATCCGGCTGCTGCACGCCGGGCCGGAAGTACAGCGCGCGCCAGACCGCCAGGAGCGGCCGCTGGTTGTACGGGAAGCGCAGCGCGTGCGGCCGGTTCGGCTGGTTTACCGCCGGCAGCGTGCGGAAATACGCGTACATCGCGTCCGAATCGGCGCGGCTGATGCGCGTGTAGTTCGGATATGGGAACGCCGGGTAGAGGAAGTCGCCGTTCTTCGACTTGCCGTTGTGCAGCGCGCGCCAGAAATCGTCGGCGCTCCAGCCGCCGATACCGGTGGCGGGGTCGGGCGTGATGTTGGGCGAATAGATGTCGCCGAACGGCGTCGCGATCAGGCGGCCGCCGGCATAGTCGGCGCCGCCGCGCGCGGTGTGGCAGGCCATGCAG
>JBATWJ010000359.1:0-1928 GCA_049672545.1 Burkholderiaceae bacterium | reverse complement strand
TGCTGGCGGTGGCGCGCATCCTGCGCACCGGCGCGCGCCTCTTGCTGCTCGACGAAATCTCGGAAGGGCTGGCGCCGGTGATCGTGCAGGCGTTGGCGAAGATGATCACGACCCTGAAAGCCAAGGGCTACACGATCGTGATGGTGGAACAGAACTTCCGCTTCGCCGCCCCGCTGGCCGACCGCTTCTACGTGATCGAACACGGCCAGGTGGCCTTGGCCTTCGAGGCGGCCGACCTGGACGCCAACATGCCGGTGTTGAACAGCCTTTTGGGCGTTTGAGCGGGCAGGGAATGGACTCTGAAAAACAGAGAACCGAGTAGTAGGAAATCGAGTAGTACAGGTAGGGCATTTCGCGTCATATCAAAGGAGAAGACAATGAAATTGAAAAAAATCGCGCTCGCAGTATCGGCCGTCGCCGCCATGGGTTTTGGTGCTTCGGCATCGGCCCAGATTTCGGATGACGTGATCAAGATCGGTTTCATCACCGACATGTCCGGCCTGTATTCCGACATCGATGGCGCCGGCGGCGCTGAAGCGATCAAGATGGCGATTGCCGATGCCGGCGGTGCCATCAACGGCAAGAAGATCGAACTGATCACCGCCGACCACCAGAACAAGGCCGACATCGCCGCCTCCAAGGCGCGCGAATGGATCGACCAACAGCAGGTCGACATGATCGTCGGCGGCACCAACTCGGCGACCGCGCTGGCGACCGCCAAGGTGGCCTGGGAAAAGAAGAAGCCGTATCTGGCGATCGGCCCCGGCAGTGCGCGCCTGACCAACGAGGAATGCTCGCCGTACACCGTGCACTACGCCTATGACACCGTGGCCTTGGCCAAGGGTACAGGGTCGGCGGTGGTCAAGCAGGGCGGCAAGAGCTGGTTCTTCCTGACTGCCGACTATGCGTTCGGCGCTTCGCTGGAATCCGACACCGCGCACGTGGTGAAGGCTGCCGGCGGCACCGTGGTCGGCTCGGTCAAGCATCCGCTCGGCGCGTCCGACTTCTCGTCCTTCCTGCTGCAGGCACAGGCGTCGAAGGCGCAGATCCTGGGCCTGGCCAATGCCGGCGGCGACACCATCAACGCGATCAAGGCGGCCAACGAATTCGGCATCACCAAGACGATGAAGATGGCCGGTCTGCTGATGTTCATCAACGATATCCATTCGCTCGGCCTGAACCTGACCCAGAACATGTATCTGACCGACAGCTGGTACTGGGATCAGAGCCCGGAATCGCGCGCCTGGGCCAAGCGCTTCTTCGACAAGATGAAGCGCATGCCGTCCAGCCTGCAGGCGGCCGACTACTCGGTCGTGGCGCAATACCTGGCCGCGGTCAAGGCGACCGGTACCGACAACGCGGAAAAGGTGCTGGCTAAGATGCACGAGACCAAGATCAACGACATGTACATGAAGAACGGCTACATCCGTCCGGACGGCCGTGCAATCCACGACATGTATCTGATGCAGGTGAAGACTCCGGCCGAATCGAAGTCGCCGTGGGATTATCTGAAGGTGGCGCAGACCATTCCGGGTGACCAGGCCTTCACGACCAAGGCCGAATCGAAGTGCCCGACCTGGAAGTAAGCGCAATCACGTAGCGACAGCGGCGCGCGGAAGTTCGGCGCGCCGTTTTTTTACCCGTACGCTGCGGCCGCGCCGCCGGCGCGGGTGATTCTCCTTTCATCCCGCAGTATCGATGCCGGCCGGCGCCGCCAGCGCAGTGCGCAATGCGGCGGATCGGTGCATCGCGGGTGATTTTTCCGTCCGTCAAGGGCTTCCTTTTTTCTGAGATTGCCATGGAAATCTTCGGCATTCCGCTGCAAGCGCTGCTGGGTCAATTGTTGCTGGGGCTGGTGAATGGCTCGTTTTACGCGATGCTGTCGCTGGGCCTGGCGGTGATCTTTGGCCTGTTGAACGTGATCAACT
>JBATWJ010000358.1:0-1817 GCA_049672545.1 Burkholderiaceae bacterium | reverse complement strand
GGTCGGCCAGCAGCGTCGCCAGCCGGCGCCGCGCCGGGGCCTCATCGTCGACGATCAGGATGCGCGGAATCATGCGGCCGGCCGGGCGATGCGCGTGTATGGGAAGCGCAGCCGCACTTCGAACAAGCCACGCGCGGCGCTGGTGCTCAAGGTCGCCTCGACGTCGTACAGCAGCGCCAGCCGCTCGCGAATGTTCTGCAGCGCCAGGCCGTTGCCGCCGGCCGGCTCGCCGCTGCCGTGCAGCGGGTTGACGATGGTGATTTCGATACGCTCCAACTGGCGCGCGATGCGTACCTTGATCGCGGCCGGCGCCGCCGCCGGCTCGACGCCGTGGCGCACCGCGTTTTCCAATAGCGGCTGCAACAGTAGCGCCGGCATCTGCGCGCGCGCCAGCATTTCCTTGCTGACGTGGGCGGTTTCCCAACTCACCTGCAGCCGCTCGCCCAGGCGCAGCTTTTCGATCGACAGGTACTGGCGGCACAGCCGGATCTCGTCTTCCATCGTGGTCATGTCGCGCGCATCGCGCATCAGCACGCGCAGCATGTCGGCCAGGTCTTCCAGCGCGGCCTCGGCGCGCAGCGGCTCGCTGCGGATCAGCGACAGCACCGCGTTCAGGCTGTTGAACAGGAAATGCGGGCGGATGCGCGCCTGCAGCGCCTGCAGCCGCGCCTCCACCAGCGACGGCGAAAAGGCGCGCGCGCGCAGCTCGAAATAGTGCTGCAGCGCGGCACCAAGCAGCGCCGCCGCCAGCATGGCTTCCAGCACGCCGAGCGAAGCGAAGCCGAGCACAAACCATTCGTAGTCCGACCACAGTCGGATCAACAGGCCGGTGGCGGCCGCCGGCACCAGCGCACACAGCAGCCGCTGGCACCAGCGCGGGGTCGAACGCAAAGGCCGCCGCAGCAGACACAGCGCCGCCAGCGCCAGCAGGCAGGCTGGTTCGGTCAGTGTCGCCGCCTCGACGAAGGCGATCAGCCCGCGCTGCCAGCCGTTTTGCAGCAGCGCCGCCGCCAGCACCGCCAGATTGACGAACAGCAGCGCGCGGAACACCACGCCGATGTTGCAGCAGTCGGGGATCGCGGTTTCCGCGACCGGCGCTTCGGCAGGCACGCGGATCGCGGGCGTGATGGACGGCATGGGCGGCATGGGCGATGGATCGAGCAAGACGGGAAGCCGGATCGGGTCCGGGCCGGGGCCCGATACCCGTATAATTCTGCGATTCACCGGAACCGCATCCTGGCAATTATGACAGCACAACTTTCCCAAAAAGGCGAAGCCTGGTCGGCGCGCTTTTCCGAGCCCGTTTCCGAGCTGGTCAAACGGTACACCGCGTCGGTCTTTTTTGACAAGCGGCTGGCGCCGTTCGACATCGCCGGTTCGCTGGCGCACGCCGACATGCTGGCGCACCAGAACATCATCAGCGCCGCCGATCTCGCCGACATCCGGCGCGGCATGGCGCAGATCGAACAGGAAATCGCCGGCGGCCAGTTCGAATGGCTGCTGGACCTGGAAGACGTGCACCTGAACATCGAAAAGCGCCTGACCGAACTGGTCGGCGACGCCGGCAAGCGGCTGCACACCGGCCGCTCGCGCAACGACCAGGTGGCGACCGACATCCGGCTGTGGCTGCGCGCCGCGATCGACGACATTGCCGGCCTGCTGCGCGCACTGCAACTGGCGCTGCTGGACCTGGCCGAGCAGCACGCCGACACCATCGTACCCGGCTTCACCCACATGCAGGTGGCGCAGCCGGTCACCTTCGGCCATCACCTGCTGGCCTACGTTGAAATGTTCGGCCGCGACGCCGAGCGCATGGC
>JBATWJ010000357.1:0-2066 GCA_049672545.1 Burkholderiaceae bacterium | reverse complement strand
GCGGCATGGTCGGCATCGCTGTCAATCAGGGCGACCACGCGGCTATGTTCCCATGCCGCCTGTTCCGGCTCCATGCCGGGTTCGCCGAACAGCGGCTGTTCGGCGGCGGTGCCGACATCGGCGTCCTCCACCGACACCGACAGCGCGCCGGCATCCAGCAGCGCGTCGGACAGCGCATCGGCGGCGTCGCGCGCGGTTTCGATGACGATCTCGGTCCAGCTCATCGGACTGCCCTTATTTCTTCGGCTTGCTCATCACTTTCGCCAGTTCCGGCATCTCGGCCAGCTTCTGTTCCAGGTAATGGATATTGGTGCCGCCTTCGATGAAGCGTGCATCGACCATCAGGTCGCGGTGCAGCGGGATGTTGGTCAGGATGCCCTCGACCACCATTTCCGACAGCGCGATCTGCATGCGGCGGATCGCCGCCTCGCGCGTCGGACCGTGCGCGATCACCTTGCCGACCATCGAATCGTAGTTCGGCGGCACATAATAGCCGCTGTAAGCATGCGAATCGACGCGGATGCCGGGGCCGCCCGGCGCGTGCCACGAGGTGATGCGGCCCGGCGACGGCGTGAATTTGTATGGGTCCTCGGCATTGATGCGGCATTCAATCGCATGGCCCTTGAGTTCGACGTCGCGCTGGCGGAAGCGCAGCTTTTCGCCAGCGGCGATGCGGATCTGCTCCTGCACGATGTCGAGGCCGGTGATCATCTCGGTCACCGGGTGTTCGACCTGCACCCGCGTGTTCATTTCGATGAAATAGAACTCACCGTTTTCATACAGGAACTCGAAAGTCCCGGCGCCGCGGTAACCCATCTTGGCGCAGGCAGTGGCACAGCGGTCGCCGATCTTTTCGATCAGCTTGCGCGGGATGCCGATCGCCGGCGCTTCCTCGATCACCTTCTGGTGGCGGCGCTGCATCGAGCAGTCGCGCTCGCCGAGCCAGATCGCGTTCTTGAATTCGTCGGCCAGTATCTGAATCTCGACATGGCGCGGATTTTCGAGATACTTCTCCATATAGACTTCCGGATTGCCGAACGCGGTGCCGGCCTCGGCCCTGGTCATGGTCACCGCGTTCAGTAGCGCCGCCTCGGTGTGGACGACGCGCATGCCGCGGCCGCCGCCGCCGCCGGCCGCCTTGATGATCACCGGGTAGCCGATCTTGCGTGCGACGCGGATGATTTCCTTCGGATCTTCCGGCAGCGCGCCGTCGGAGCCCGGGACGCACGGCACGCCGGCCTTGATCATCGCCTGCTTGGCCAGTACCTTGTCGCCCATCTGGCGGATCGATTCCGGACGCGGGCCGATGAAGACGAAGCCGGACTGTTCGACACGCTCGGCGAAGTCGGCGTTCTCCGACAGGAAGCCGTAGCCGGGATGGATCGCCTGGGCATCGGTGACTTCGGCGGCGCTGATGATGGCCGGCATGTTCAGGTAGCTCAGCGCCGACGCGGCCGGGCCGATGCAGACCGATTCTTCCGCCAGCTTCACATATTTCGCCTCGCGGTCGGCCTCGGAATGCACGACCACCGTCTTGATGCCCATTTCACGGCAGGCGCGCTGGATGCGCAGGGCGATCTCGCCGCGGTTGGCGATCAGGATCTTCTCAAACATGGACGGCCTCCACGGCGGGACGGCTGCCGCCTGCGGCAGCACGGCGTTTTGGCTGCGCGCCGCGCTTGGAAATCAGTTTTTTTTCAGGCATGGAAAGGAAATCAGAGACGTTGCGGGCGGGGCGCGCGGCAGGGTTGCCGGCGCGCCGGAAGGCGAAAAAGGCGCGGGCGCAGCGCACGGCGCCGGCTAGCCGATCACGAACAGCGGCTGGCCGAACTCCACCGGCTGGCCGTTTTCGACCAGGATCTGCTTGATCACGCCGGCGGCGTCGGCATCGATTTCGTTCAGCAGCTTCATCGCTTCGATGATGCACAGCGTATCGCCTTCGCCGACGCTGGAGCCGACTTCGACGTACGGCGGCGAACCCGGCGCCGACGAGCGGTAGAAGGTGCCGACCATCGGCGATTTGACGATATGGCCCTCCGGCACTGCCGGCGCCGCGGGCACCGCCG
>JBATWJ010000356.1:0-2796 GCA_049672545.1 Burkholderiaceae bacterium | reverse complement strand
CGGTGCGTTCGCGCGCCGAGCAGCTCTTGACCGGCCTCGGTTTTTCGGCCGCGCAGATGCAGCAGCCGGTGGCCAGCTTTTCCGGCGGCTGGCGCATGCGGCTGAACCTGGCGCAGGCACTGATGTGCCCGTCCGACCTGCTGCTGCTGGACGAGCCGACCAACCACCTCGACCTCGACGCCATCCTGTGGCTGGAAGACTGGCTGAAGCGCTACGAAGGCACGCTGATCATCATTTCGCACGACCGCGATTTCCTCGACGGCGTGGTCGGCGTGATCGTCCACATCGACGACCGCAAGCTGAAGCGCTATACCGGCAACTATTCGTCGTTCGAGCGCCAGCGCGCCGCGCAGCTGGTGCTGGCGCAGGGCATGCTGGAAAAGCAGGCGCGCCAGCGTGCCCACCTGCAATCCTTCATCGACCGCTTCAAGGCCAAGGCCACCAAGGCCAAGCAGGCGCAGAGCCGGATCAAGGCGCTGGCGAAGATGGAGGAAATCGCGCCGCTGCGCGCCGCCGCGGAATTCTCGTTCGAATTCCGCGAGCCGCTGTCGGCGCCGAATCCGCTGTTGGTGATGGAAGGCGTCGACGCCGGTTATCGGAACGACGGCGGCAGCGGCGCCGGCAAGACCATCGTCGCCGGCATCGAGTTTTCGCTGCAGACCGGCCAGCGCATCGGCCTGTTGGGCGTCAACGGCGCCGGCAAGTCGACGCTGATCAAGACCATCGCCGGCACGCTGCCGCCGCTGGCCGGCGAGGCGCGCTATGGCAAGGGGCTGGCGATCGGCTATTTCGCCCAGCACCAGGTCGAGATGCTGCGCCACGACGAGTCGCCGCTGTGGCACCTGCAGCACATCGCACCGGACGTGCGCGAGCAGGAGCTGCGCAACTTCCTCGGCAGCTTCAACTTTCCCGGCGACATGGCATCGAGCTCGATCGCGCCCTTTTCCGGCGGCGAAAAGGCGCGGCTGGCACTGGCGCTGATCGTCTGGCAGCGCCCCAACCTGCTGCTGCTGGACGAACCGACCAACCATCTCGACCTGGAAACGCGCGAGGCGCTGACCGAGGCGTTGGCGCAGTTCGAAGGCACGCTGGTACTGGTGTCGCACGACCGCCATCTGCTGCGCGCCACCACCGACCAGTTCGTCATCGTCGCCGACGGCCGGCTGCAGCCGTTCGACGGCGACCTCGACGATTACCGCGACTGGCTGTTCAAGACCAAGCTGGCCGATAAGGCGCAAGGCACGGTACCGTTGCCGACGCCGCAGGCTGCGGTAGCGCCGGCGCCGGCGGCCGACCGGCGCGAGCAGAAGCGCGCCGAAGCCGAGCAGAGGCAGCGGCTGGCGACACTGAAGAAGCCGATCGAGGCGCGCATCAAGCGGCTGGAAGAGCAGATGGCGAAGTGCGAGGCGAAGAAGGCCGACATCGACGCCCGCCTGTCGGCGCCCGACATCTACGACGGCGGCCGCAAGGAAGAATTGAAGACGCTGCTGGCCGACCAGGCGTATCTGGCGAAAGAGCTGGGCCAGCTGGAAGCAGAATGGCTGGAACAACAGGAAGCGCTGGAACAGGCGCTGGCCTGACCATCGCTCCCTTCACCTCAGGAGAAACCGCCGTGACCGACGCTCCGATCGACCAGCCGCTTGCCGGCATCCGCGTGCTCGACCTGTCGCGCCTGCTGCCCGGCCCGGTGGCCGGCATGCACCTGGCCGACATGGGCGCCGAGGTGATCAAGATCGAAGACCCGGAGATCGGCGACTATGCGCGCACGATGGGTCCGGTGCGGCACCAAGTGTCGCAATTCTTCGTCGCCGTCAACCGCGGCAAGCGTTTCCTGCGGCTGGACCTGAAGGACGCTGCGCAGCGCGCCGAGTTCCTGACGCTGGTGGAGAGCGCCGACGTCGTGCTGGAGAGCTTCCGCCCCGGTGTGATGGAGCGGCTCGGCCTCGGCTGGCAAGCGCTGAAACAACGCAATCCGACGCTGGTGCTGTGCGCGATCTCCGGCTATGGCCAGGACGGCCCGCTGGCGCAGGCGGCCGGCCACGACATCAACTACGTCGGGCTGGCCGGCATGCTGGAACAGAACGTCGGACCGGACGGCACGCCGGCGCTGCCGAACCTGCAGGTCGGCGACCTGCTGGGCGGCGCGCTGACCGCTGTGCAGGGCATCCTGGCGGCGCTGCTGGCGGTGAAGATGGGCGGCCCCGGACGCTTCGTCGACGTGTCGATGACCGACGCCGTGTTCGCGCACAACCTGATGCCGCTGATCTCGATCAACAACTTCGGCCGCGCAGCGGCGCCCGGGCGCGACCTGCTGACCGGCGGCGTGCCCTGCTACAACGTCTACCGCACCGCCGACGACCGCTTCATGGCGGTCGGGGCGCTGGAACGGAAGTTCTGGGAGAGCTGCTGCGACGTGCTGGAGCGGCCCGACCTGAAGCAGCGCCACTGGTCGCGCGGACAGCGGATCGGCGGCACCGACGCCCAGGCCGTCAAAGCCGAGCTGGACGCGATTTTTGCCGGCGCCACGCTGGCCGAATGGACCGCCAAATTCGCCGGCCACGATTGCTGCGTGACGCCGGTCCTGCGTGCCGACGAGGCGATCCTGCACCCGCTGTTCCAGGCGCGCGGCATGATCGCCCGAGCAGCGCATCCGACCGAAGGGGAATACTGGGCGGCCGGCAGCGTGCCGCGCTTTCGCGCGTGAGAGTTGAATGCGCGCTGAAGCGGTGCCGATTTCGCGGAACTAACGCTGCGGCGGGCGCGCCGGATACAGGTCACGTCCGGCTTCGTTGATCT
>JBATWJ010000355.1:0-7653 GCA_049672545.1 Burkholderiaceae bacterium | reverse complement strand
CCTCGGCGGCGGGAGTATCGCCGGCGACGCTGGCCTGGTAGCCGGCGTGTTCGATGGCGGCGATCAGTGCCGCCGCGTCGAGACCGGCGCCGGCGACATGCGCCTTTTCGGTGGCCAGGTTGACGCTGGCGTCGGCGACGCCCGGCACCTGCTTCAACGCTTTTTCCACCCGGCCGACACAGGAGGCGCAGGTCATGCCGGCGACGGATAGTTGGAAATCCTGGTGCGGCACCTGATAGCCGGCCCGTTCGACCGCGGCCGACAGCGTCGCCAGGCTGACTTCGGCGCCGGCCTGCACGCTGGCTTTTTCGGTGGCGAGATTGACGCTGGCGGCACGCACGCCGGGCACCGCGCGCAAGGCTTTCTCGACGCGGCCGACGCACGAGGCGCAACTCATGCCGTCGACGCTGAAGCTGAAGTCGGTGGAATCGCTGGCGGTTTTCATGAGGTTGTTCCTGTCTTCTGGCACCAATGCATTCAGGATAAACCTTCCATCGATGGCAAGGTCAAGCGCGAAGAGCGGTAATAAAGGAGGAGCGGACGAGCAGGACGGCCGGCTTGACCTTGCCACTGCGGGAAGGCTTATAGTGGGATTTTCATTTTTGCCAGAGGAAGCGAAATGCTGGAATTCACGGTGCAGGACATGACCTGCGGCCACTGCGTGGCAACCATTACCAAGGCGGTGCAGCAGCTTGACGCCGGCGCCCGCGTCGACGCCGACGTGCAGAACCACCTGGTGCGCGTAGCCGGTGCGGCCGATCCGCAGGCGGTCGAGGATGTAATCCGCGCGGCCGGCTATACGCCGCAGCGGCGCGGCTGAATCATTCGGCCGGAATATATACTCCCTTTGTATGCCTCTTGATCCGGGGATATACAGGTCGTTTTTGAGGCATACTCCCGATATTCATCAATAAAAAAGGCGCTCGGACGAGCGCCTTTTCGTTTTGATGCGGCCGGATCGCTTACTGGATCTTGGCCTTCTTGCGCAATTCTTCCTGATACGCGGCCAGCTTCTTCTGCTGCAGCGATTCGGCGATCTGCGGCTTGACTTCGTCCAGTGCCGGCACCTTGGCCGGGCGCGTGTCTTCCAGCTTGATCACGTGATAGCCGAACTGCGACTTGACCGGGGTTTCGGTGATCTGGCCCTTTTGCAGCGCCACCATTGCGTCCGAAAACGGCTTGACGAAGGAGGACGGCGAAGCCCAGTCGAGATCGCCGCCGTTGGCGGCCGAGCCGGTGTCCTTCGACTGCTTGGCCAGGTCTTCGAACTTGGCGCCGCCCTTCAGCTTGGCGATGATCGCCTTGGCTTCGTCTTCGGTGTCGACCAGGATGTGGCGTGCGTGATATTCCTTGTCGCCGGCCTGCGCCTTGAACTTGTCGTATTCGGCCTGGATGTCGGCATCCTTGACCGGGTTCTTTTTCAGGAAATCGGCCACCAGTGCGCGGATCACGATCGACTGCCGCGCCATTTCCAGCTGCGCCTTCACATCCTGGTTGTCTGCCAGACCCAGCTTGTTGGCCTCCTGCATCAGGATTTCACGGTTGATCAGTTCTTCCTTGATCATCGTGCGCAGCTGCGGCGAATCGGGCTGGCCCTGAGCGGCCATCTGCTTGACCATCATGTCGGCGCGCGACGACGGAATCGGCTTGCCGTTGACCACGGCCAAGTTTTGCGCCAGCGCGGGGATGGCTGCGGCTGCAAAAAGGGCTACCAGCAAGCGGGCAGGTTTGAAAGACATGAGTAAAGTCCTAACAGTGGGAAAGGTTGAGAATGGTAAGGCGCAGCAGAAGGGAAGTGAACTGGTATTTTTTGCTATTTAATCCTGCGCCTCCGACGGCGCCAGCGCGATGACGGCCAGAGCATGGATCTCGGACCGCATCATGTCATCCAGATAATGATACACCAGCCGGTGCCGCGCCAGCAGGTTCTGCCCCTCGAAACGCTCTGCGACCAATCGCACCGTATAGTGGCCGCCGCCGGAAGCGGCGCCGGGGTGGCCGACGTGCAGCGCGGAGTCGTCGGTTACTTGACATTCCAGCGGCGATAAAGTTGCGCACAGCCGTTCGCGGATGCGCTCCACCCGGGTATCGGCGGCGGCAGTCATTCGGCGTCCTTGATGTGTTTCGACAGCATCAGGCTTTGCGCGACGACGAACGCGAACATCAGCCCCATGCCGCCGAACAGCTTGAAATTGACCCAGGTCGCGGTCGAGAAGCTGAAGGCGACGTACAGGTTCAGCACGCCCATCACGCCGAAGAACGCCATCCAGGCCAGCCCCAGCCGCTGCCAGATGGCATCCGGCAAGGCGATCTGCTTTTCCATCATCGCGCGGATCAGGTTCTTGCCGAACAGGAACTGGCTGATAAACAACGCCGCCGCGAAGCACCAGTACAGCACGGTCGGCTTCCACTTGATGAAGGTTTCATTGTGAAAGTAGATGGTGGCGCCGCCGAAAACACCGATGATCGCCAATGACACCCACAGCATCGGATCGACCCGCTTCGAGCGCAGCAGCAGGTAGCCGATCTGGGCCACGGTGGCGACGATTGCGACCGCGGTCGCCAACAGAATCGGCGCCTGCGCGGCGCTGACCACACCGCCGGAAACGAAGCCGGACAGGTATTGCGCGGCCAACGCCTGGGCGGTATCGGCGTGGCCTTCACCCCACTTGAAGATGCCGAAAAACAGAATGACGGGGAACAGATCGAACAGGAACTTCATTTGGCCGCAGATGCCTTCGAATCGGTTGAGGCGGGCTGGTCTTCGGGGGTGAAGCGCAGCGACGCCGAATTGATGCAGTAGCGCAAGCCGGTCGGCGGCGGCCCGTCCGGAAAGACGTGGCCGAGGTGGGCGTCGCAGACATTGCACAGGATTTCGGTGCGAATCATGCCATAGCTGCGGTCCATGCGCTCACGCACGTTGGCCGGATCGAGCGCGCGGAAATAGCTCGGCCAGCCGCAGCCGGATTCGAATTTGGCGTCCGACTCGAACAGCGGCGTGCCGCAGCACACGCAGGTATAAATGCCGGGTTCGTGGTGATCCCAGTAGCGGCCGGTGAAGGCGCGCTCGGTCGCCGCGTGGCGCGTGACCTGGTATTCGAGCGGATCGAGCAGCGCGCGCCATTCGGCGTCGCTTTTCTGAAGTTTGGCGGAGGTCATCGGAACTGCCTTTCGATCGTGGATCAGGAGGAACAGCTGACTTCGAGGTGCGCGGCCCAGTCGGGCGGCAACTCGGCATAACGGGAATTTTCCGGCTGGTCGTCGAACGGACGCTGCAATACTTTCAGAAGTCTGGCGACTTCGGAAAAATCGCCTTTCTGCGCCTGTTCGATCGCGACTTGTGCCAGGTAATTGCGCAACACGTATTTGGGGTTGGCGGCATGCATTGCAAGCCGGCGCTCGGCGTCCGCGCTGTTCTCGGCGCGCAGCCTCTGCCGGTAGTCGGCGGCCCAGGCATCGAAGGCAGCGCGGTCGAGGAACAGGTCGCGCAGCGGTGCGTCGTGCTGCGGGTCTTCGATGCGCAATTCCCCAAGCAGCCGGAAGAACAGCGTGAAATCGACATGGTTGGCCTGCATCAGCGCGAACATCCGGTCCAGCAGGCCGTCATCGCCGGCCTGCACGCTGGCAAGGCCGAGCTTGGCGTGCAGCAGCCGGTCCAGGTGGCCGGCGTATTCCGGCTGGTACGCCGCCAGCGCCGCATGGGCGTCGTCGACCGAGCCGATCAGCGGCAGCAGCGCCTGCCCCAGCGCGTAGCAGTTCCAGCGGCCGATCTGCGGCTGCATGTCGTAGGCATAACGGCCGCCTTGGTCAGTGTGGTTGCAGATGTGATGGGCGTCGAACGCTTCCATGAAGCCGAACGGGCCGTAGTCGAGGGTGACGCCGAGGATCGACATGTTGTCGGTGTTCATCACGCCGTGCATGAAGCCGACCGCCTGCCAGTGCGCGATCAGGCGCGCGGTGCGGCGCGTCGCCTCGCGCAGCAGCGCCTGGTAGGGATTGGATTCGCCACGCAGTTCCGGATAGAAGCGGTCGATCACGTAATCGGCCAGGGTCCTCAGCTCCGCCGGCCGGTCGTTGTAGAACCAGTGCTCGAAACTGCCGAAGCGCACGAAGGAGGGCGCCATGCGCGTGGTCACCGCGGTGGTTTCCGGCTCTTCGCGCATGATGCGAAATTCCGAGCCGATTACGCACAGTGCGCGCGTGGTCGGCACCCCGAGCGCGGCCATCGCCTCCGAGCACAGGAATTCGCGGATCGACGAGCGCAGCACCGCGCGGCCGTCGGCCATGCGCGAATACGGTGTCGGCCCGGAGCCTTTCAGCTGCAGTTCGAGCCGACCGGCCGGCGTGAAATCCGGCGCCGCGACCTCGCCCAGCAACAGCGCACGGCCGTCCCCCAATTGCCCGGCCCAGACGCCGAACTGGTGGCCGGAGTAGACCTGCGCCAGCGGCCGGGCCTGCGCCGGTAGCCGGTTGCCGGCCAGTGCCTGGATGAAGTCATCGCTGCCGAAAGCGGCCGGATCGAGGCCGATCAGGCGCGCGGCCGCGTCGCTGCCGCAGATCAAATACGGCGCCGGCAGCGGTACCGGCGCCACGTGGGTATAGAAGGCGGGCGGCAGGGCGGCGAACGAATGTGCGAATTCCAGACGGTCGAGAGAAGGGCTCATGCAGTTTCCTGTGGCGGGCCGAAGCGGTTCGGTCCCTGGTGAAGCGCGGCGGCGCGTCGCATTTAAATTGTTGACAGGCGCATGAGGCAGGATATCCTTATGCAAAGCCCATGCTACCAGCGGTTAGGACGTGGCGCCGCTGGTGGCGCGCCTGCCATGTCGTCAGAGTGGAGAAAATTCCCGTATGAGCGCCGCCCAAGCATTATCCATCCCTTCGCTGCAAGAGCGTGTGTCATCTGAAGAATGGCAGGCCCGCGTCGATCTGGCCGCCTGCTACCGGCTGGTCGCCGACTTCGGCTGGAGCGACTTGGTCTTCACCCACATCACCGCGCGCGTGCCGGGCACGCAGGATCAGTTCCTGATCAATCCCTACGGCATGATGTTCGACGAGATCACCGCCTCGTCGCTGGTGAAGATCGACCTCGACGGCCGCAAGCTCGACGATACGCCGTTCCCGATCAATCCGGCCGGTTTCACCATCCATTCCGCCATCCATGCCGCGCGCCATGACGCGCAATGCGTGCTGCACGTGCACAGCGTCAACGGCGTCGCGGTGTCGGCCCAGGAGGGTGGACTGCTACCCCTGTCGCAGCAGTCGATGTTCGTGCTGGCCAGCCTTGCCTACCACGACTACGAGGGTGTGGCGCTGAACGACGAGGAAAAGCCGCGGCTGGTGGCCGACCTCGGCGAGCGCAATTATCTGATGCTGCGCAATCACGGCCTGCTGACGCTGGGACCCACGGTTGCCGACGCCTTCCTCGCTATGTATATTTTTGAAGCGGCCTGCATGATCCAGGTGCGGGCGCAGGCCGGCGGCGGTCCGCTGATCGAGATTCCGGCGCCGATCCTGGAAGGGGCGCTGCGGCAGTCGCGCACGGTGACGCGCGCGCAGGGCGGCATGCTGGCGTGGCCGGGATTGCTGCGGCGGCTGGAGCGGCTTGATCCATCCTATCGGACCTAGTCCAATACTCCCGGCAGCATTTTTGAAACCACTGGATTTTTCTCCGGGATAGGCTGTTTTTAAGGCATACTCCCTTTATATGAGACAGGCAGGAGACCACGATGCATCCGCAAGCCACATTCCGCGACATGCAGTACAGCACGGCCGACGACTGGAAGATCATCGCCGATGAATTCAAGCCGTATGCCGCGGCGCTGCCGGATCGGGTGTTGGCGCACCTGCGCCTGCTGGAAGGCGACTACGGCGGCTTCCCGGTCGATCGTCTGACGCACAGCCTGCAGACCGCCACCCGCGCCCATCGCGACGGCCGCGACGAGGAGTACGTGGTGTGCGCGCTGCTGCATGATATCGGCGACACGCTCGGCAGCTTCAATCATCCGGACATCGCCGCCGCCATCCTGAAACCCTTCGTCAGTCCCGAGAACCTGGCGATGGTGGAAAAGCACGGCCTGTTCCAAGGCTATTATTTTTTCCATTTCCTCGGCCTCGACCGCAACCTGCGCGAGCAATTCGCCGGCCAGCCGCTGTACGATGCGACACTCGAATTTTGTGAAAAATACGACGCGCCGGCCTTCGATCCGGACTACGATACCTTGCCGCTTTCGTTCTTCGAACCGATGGTGCGACGCATAATGGCGGCGCCGCGCAATTCGATATACAAAGCAGCAGTCGAGCAAAAAGCCGCATAAGCCCCTTGCTGCGTTGCAGCAGAGAAAAGCGTTGACCTTTTCCGTACGATCGTACGAAAATCGTTAAAAAGAGCAGTTTGATAATCAGGAGACAAGATGTCGCAGTATCCAAAGAGCCCGCTGATGGGCCAGATGATGGACCAGCCTTTGCTGATTTCCAGCATCATCCAGCACGCCGACCGCTACTTCGGCTCCAACGAAATCGTCTCGCGCCGCGTCGAAGGCGACATCCACCGCTACACCTACCACGATTGCCACAAGCGCGCACGCCAGCTGGCGAATGCGCTGGCTGCGCTCGGTGTCAAAATCGGCGACCGCGTCGCCACGCTAGCCTGGAACGGCTACCGCCACATGGAAGCGTATTACGCGGTGTCCGGCTCCGGCGCCGTGCTCCACACCATCAATCCGCGCCTGCATCCGGAACAGATGGCATACATCGTCAATCACGCCGAGGACCAGTACCTGTTCTTCGACCTGACCTTCCTGCCGCTGGTCGAGGCCATCGCGCCGGCCTGCAAGACGGTCAAGGGTTTCGTCGCCATGTGCGGCCGCGATCACATGCCGAAGGAAAGCAAGGCGACGCTGCTGTGCTATGAGGAGCTGGTCGAGGCCGCCTCGGACGATTATGAATGGCCGCAGTTCGACGAGAATTCGGCCTCCAGCCTGTGTTACACCTCCGGCACCACCGGCAATCCGAAGGGCGCGCTGTATTCGCACCGCTCCACCATCCTGCATTCGTATGCGTCGACCATGCCGGACGCGCTGAACGTCTCCGCGCGCGACGCGGTGCTGCCGGTGGTGCCGATGTTCCACGTCAATGCCTGGGGCCTGCCGTATTCGGTGCCGCTGACCGGCGCCAAGATGGTATTTCCAGGGGCTGCGCTGGACGGCAAATCTGTGTACGAATTGTTCGAGCAGGAGCAGGTGACGTTCTCGGCCGGCGTGCCGACCGTCTGGCTGGGCCTCTTGACCTATGTGAACCAGAACAAGCTGCAATTTTCCAGTTTCAAGCGCACCGTGATCGGCGGCTCGGCCTGTCCGCCGGCCATGATGAAAGCTTTCCATCAGCATGGAGTCGAGGTCGTACACGCCTGGGGCATGACCGAAATGTCGCCGCTCGGCACCGCCTGCACATTGCAATCGAAGCATCTGGCGCTTCCGGCCAACGAGCAGGAAGCGATACTGGAGAAGCAAGGTCATGCGATTTATGGCGTCGACATGAAGATCGTCGACGACGAGGGCAAGGAGCTGCCGTGGGATGGCCAAACTTACGGCAACCTGCTGGTCAAGGGGCCGTGGGTGATCGACAGTTACTTCAAGGATGAAGGCGGGGCGATAC
>JBATWJ010000354.1:0-8417 GCA_049672545.1 Burkholderiaceae bacterium | reverse complement strand
GCCGCAGCAGCCGCCATTGGCATGCGCCGACTGGCCGGCGGCCGCATAGCCGGCCTGCTGCAGCGCCGACTGCAACTGCTTGGACGTGACGCGGCGCTCGTCGTAGCGCACGCTGATGCTGCCGGCGGCGGGCGAAATGTTGAAGTCGTCGACGCCGTCGATGGCGTCCAGCGCGCGCGTCAGCCGTTCGACGTGGGCGGCGCCATCGATGCTGGCAATGCGCAGGATTTCGGTTTGCATGGAGATTCCTCGCGAAAGGGTGAGACAGGATGAAGGGAAAGCCGCGCCGACTATAGCAAGTGGCCACGGCGAAAAAAATGATGCGCATCAAGTGCTTGCCGACGCGTGGCGGCTGCTTTCTGGGCATGGCAAGAGCCCGGCGGCACGATTTCTCTGGTATCATTTCCGCTTCCCGCACCGGCCGCCGGCCGGCTCCGCAACCCCCAGATAAGAGCGAGAAAGGCACCCCGGTTATGACACCGCGAACTACGACGATCTGCTTGCAGCGACGCTAGTCGGGTTCTTTTTCGTCCATCGATAGGAAAAAGCGCGGCTGGCCCGCGTTTTTTTTCGTCCGCATTTTTAATGGATTCCCGGTTTTATGGTCGGCCGCGTGCCGGCATGGAGAGCAAAGTGATTTCGATTCGACTCCCGGATGGTTCCCAGCGTCAGTTCGAGGCGCCCGTCACCGTGGCCGAGGTGGCCGCCAACATCGGCGCCGGCCTGGCCAAGGCGGCGCTGGCCGGCAAGGTCGACGGCAAGGTGGTCGACACCTCGTTTCTGATCGAGCGCGACGCCGATGTCGCCATCGTCACCGACAAGGATGCCGACGGCCTGGAAGTGATCCGCCACTCGACCGCGCACCTGCTGGCCTACGCGGTCAAGGAGCTGTTCCCGGACGCGCAGGTGACGATCGGGCCGGTGATCGACAACGGCTTCTACTACGATTTCTCGTACAAGCGCCCGTTCACGCCGGACGACCTGAAGGCGATCGAAAAGAAGATGACCGAACTGGCCAGGAAGGACGAGCCGGTCACGCGCAAGGTCTTGCCGCGCGACGAGGCAGTGGCCTACTTCAAGTCGATCGGCGAAGCCTACAAGGCCGAGATCATCGCCTCGATCCCGGCCGACCAGGACGTGTCGCTGTACACCGAAGGCAAGTTCACCGATCTCTGCCGCGGCCCGCACGTGCCGTCGACCGGCAAGCTGCGCGTGTTCAAGCTGATGAAGCTGGCCGGCGCCTACTGGCGCGGCGATTCCAAGAATGAAATGCTGCAGCGAATCTACGGCACCGCCTGGGCCAGGAAGGAAGACCAGGAAGCCTACCTGCACATGCTGGAGGAGGCCGAAAAGCGCGACCACCGCAAGCTCGGCCGTCAGCTCGACCTGTTCCACTTCCAGGAAGAGGCGCCGGGCCTGATCTTCTGGCATCCGAAGGGCTGGACCGTCTGGCAGCAGGTCGAGCAGTACATGCGGCGCGTCTACCAGGACACCGGCTACCAGGAAGTGAAGGCGCCGCAGATTCTCGATCGCGCGCTGTGGCAAAAGACCGGCCACTGGGACAACTACCGTGAAAACATGTTCACGACCGAATCGGAAAACCGCGACTACGCGCTGAAGCCGATGAATTGCCCGGGCCACGTGCAGATCTTCAATTCCGGCCTGCGCAGCTACCGCGACCTGCCGCTGCGCTACGGCGAATTCGGCCAGTGCCACCGCAACGAGCCGTCCGGCGCGCTGCACGGCACGATGCGGGTGCGCGGCTTCACGCAAGACGACGGCCACATCTTCTGTACCGAAGACCAGATCGAAGCGGAAGTCACCGCCTTCCATCCGCAGGCGATGGCGGTGTACGGCGATTTCGGCTTCAGCGACATCACCGTCAAGCTGGCGCTGCGGCCGGACAGCCGGATCGGCTCCGACGAAGTCTGGGACAAGGCGGAGGAAGCCTTGCGTTCCGCGCTGCGCGTCTGCGGCGTGAGCTGGGAAGAATTGCCGGGCGAGGGCGCCTTCTACGGCCCGAAGATCGAGTACCACATGAAGGATTCGCTCGGGCGGCCGTGGCAGGTCGGCACGATGCAGGTGGACTTCTTCATGCCGGCCCGGCTCGGCGCCGAATATGTCGCGGCCGACAACGAGCGTCGCGTGCCGGTGATGCTGCACCGGGCCATCGTCGGCTCGCTGGAGCGCTTCATCGGCATCCTGATCGAAAACCACGCCGGCGCGCTGCCGCTGTGGCTGGCGCCGCTGCAGGTCTCGGTGCTGAATATCTCGGAAGCGCAGGACGATTATGCGCGGCAAGTGGCACAAGCCCTGAAAAAACAAGGGTTTAGGGTGCAGGCGGATTTGCGCAACGAGAAAATAACCTATAAAATACGCGAGCATTCGGTTCAAAAGCTGCCTTATATCGTCGTCGTCGGCGACAAGGAGCGGGATGCCAACACCGTGGCCGTG
Organism: Burkholderiaceae bacterium; assembly: GCA_049672545.1. Classification (GTDB taxonomy): domain Bacteria; phylum Pseudomonadota; class Gammaproteobacteria; order Burkholderiales; family Burkholderiaceae_D; genus DATJCV01. The sequence continues at coordinate 5,963 of JBATWJ010000354.1, read as the reverse complement.
CGTGCGCGGGGCAATGTCGATCTGGGTACCATGCCGGTCGACGCCTTGGTGGAGCGCCTCCGGAAAGAGGTCGAAACCAAAGCCTGAAAAGGCTAGCCCGTCGTGCAGAAGCACGGCTTACTTATTGGATTTTTAAAAGGAAACTAAGATAGCTACGGACAAGTCGCATCGCATCAACGGCGAAGTTACCGCCCCTGAATTGCGCTTAACTGGAGTCGGGAACGAACCCCTCGGGATCGTTTCTCTGGCTGAAGCCTTCCGCTTGGCGGAAGAGGCCAATGTGGACCTGGTGGAAATCGCGCCGACCGCGCAACCACCGGTAGCGCGTTTGATGGACTACGGCAAGTTCAAGTATCAGGAGCAGAAGCGCGCGCACGACGCCAAGCTGAAGCAGAAGGTCATCCAGGTCAAGGAAGTCAAGTTCCGGCCCGGCACCGACGACGGCGATTACGGCATCAAGCTGCGCAACCTGATCAAGTTTCTAGAAGAAGGCGACAAGACCAAGATCACGCTGCGCTTCCGCGGCCGCGAAATGGCGCACCAGGACATCGGCATGCGCATGCTGGAGCGGCTGAAAGCGGACCTGGAGCCCTATGGCCAGGTCGAGCAGTGGCCGAAGATGGAAGGCCGGCAGATGGTCATGGTGCTGGCGCCGAAGAAAAAGAAATAACCCCTGGGGACAGAGTTTGTGAGGCGCCGCAGCGCGCCGAGCTACTCTGTCCCCAACAAATCAAGCAGAAAGATCGAGTAAGGTTGGCTCCCGCAGAAGGATAGGTCGAGCAACCCCAAACGACGAAAAATTCGCAGCGCCCCGGCAACGGATTGCGCATGCAAATCGGCAGCCTCGCCGCTGCCGCAAACAAGTGAGAGCAGGCATCCAAGCGCAATGAAATATTGCCACCTGCAATCATGTCAAAAATGGAGCTGTCCGAAAGGACAGAGCATGTCATGCCAAAAATGAAGACCAAGAGCGGCGCCAAGAAGCGTTTCCGCGTCCGTCCGGGTGGTACCGTCAAGTGCGGTCAGGCGTTCAAGCGCCACATCCTGACCAAGAAAACCACCAAGAACAAGCGCCAGCTGCGCGGTACCGTCAACGTCCATGCCAGCGACGTGACATCGGTTCTGCGTATGATGCCGAACGCCTAACCTCACACACATCAAGGAGAAATCATGCCTCGAGTAAAACGTGGGGTCACGGCACGGGCCCGTCACAAGAAGATTCTGGTTCAGGCCAAGGGTTACCGCGGTCGTCGCAGCAAGGTCTATCGCGTCGCCAAGCAGGCGGTGATGCGCGCCGGGCAGTACGCCTATCGCGACCGCCGCAACAAGAAGCGGGTGTTCCGCGCGCTGTGGATCGCGCGCATCAACGCCGCATCGCGCGAGCACGGCCTGACCTACAGCGTGTTCATGAACGGCCTGAAGCGCGCGTCGATCGAACTCGACCGCAAGGTTCTGGCCGACATGGCGGTCATGGACAAGCCGGCATTCGCGGCCATCGTCAATCAGGTGAAGGCCAACATCGCTGCTTGACGCTGTTCCAGTAGTCTGAAATCGCGCTGCCGCCAAGGTGGCGCAGCAGTTTCCCGCGGGGCAGAGGTGATTACCTGTGCCCCGTTTTGTTTGCCGTTTCCTATTCGCCTTACTCAGTTACGGGAAGTAGCGCATGAATCCCCTGGAACAACTCGTCATTCAGGCCGAAGCCGATTTCGTTGCGGCCACCGACGCCGCCGCGCTGGAAAACGCCAAAGCTGCATATCTCGGCAAGACCGGCCGCATTACCGAACAGATGAAGGGCCTCGGCAAGCTGGCGCCGGACGAGCGCCGCCAGCAGGGCGCGGTCATCAATGCCGCCAAGGAGCGCATCGAAGCGGCGCTTTCCGCCCGCCGCGAGCAGCTGGCCGACGCCCAGATGCAGCAGCGTCTGAACGCCGAAGCGATCGACGTCACGCTGCCGGGGCGCGGCCGCGGCTTCGGCGGCATCCATCCGGTGATGCGCACCTGGGAGCGGGTCGAGGAAATCTTCCGCTCGATCGGCTTCGACGTCGCCGACGGCCCGGAAATCGAAACCGACTGGACCAACTTCACCGCGTTGAACAGCCCGGAAAACCACCCGGCGCGCTCGATGCAGGATACCTTCTACATCGAGGACAACGACAGCAGCGGCAAGCCGCTGCTGCTGCGCACGCATACCAGCCCGATGCAGGTGCGCTATGCGCGCATGAGCCAGCCGCCGATCAAGATCATCGCACCCGGCCGCACCTACCGGGTCGACAGCGACGCCACCCATTCGCCGATGTTCCACCAGGTCGAGGGCCTGTGGATCGCCGACGACATCAGCTTCGCCGACCTGAAGGGGGTGTACCTGAATTTCGTCAAGGCGTTCTTCGAGACCGACGACCTGCAGGTGCGTTTCCGGCCGTCCTATTTTCCGTTTACCGAACCGTCGGCCGAGATCGACATCGCCTTCGGCAGCGGTCCGCTGAAGGGGCGCTGGCTGGAAGTGTCGGGCTCCGGCCAGGTGCATCCTGCGGTGGTACGCAACATGGGTCTGGACCCGGAGCGTTACATCGGCTTCGCCTTCGGTTCCGGGCTGGAGCGGCTGACGATGCTGCGCTACGGCATCAACGACCTGCGCCTGTTCTACGAAGGCGACCTGCGCTTCCTGAAGCAGTTCAACTGACGCCACCCATTTCTACCCGGTGCGGCGGCGCCCGGCCCAGCGGTCGGCGCGGGCGCTGCGCCATTCCGCTTTGACGTTAAAGGTATCCGATCATGCAATTCTCTGAACACTGGCTGCGCACGATGGTGAATCCGAACATGAATTCGGACGAGTTGGCCCATCTGCTGACGATGTCGGGGCTGGAAGTGGAAGAGGTCGAGCCGGTGGCGGCGGCGTTCTCGCACGTGGTGGTAGCGGAAGTGCTGGAAGTGGCCAAGCACCCGAACGCCGACCGCCTGAACGTGTGCCAGGTCGACGTCGGCACCGGCACCATCCTGAATGTCGTCTGCGGCGCGCCGAACGTGCGGGCCGGCATGAAGGTGCCGTGCGCGATGGTCGGCGCCAAGCTGCCGCCGGCCAAGGACGGCGAGCCGCCGTTCGAGATCAAGACCGGCCAACTGCGCGGCGTCGAGTCGCAGGGCATGCTGTGTTCGGCGCGCGAACTGAAGCTGTCGGACGACCATGGCGGGCTGCTGGAACTGCCGGACGATGCGCCGGTCGGCCGCAACTTCCGCGACTACTACCAGCTGAACGACCTGAAGTTCACGATCAAGCTGACGCCGAACAAGGCCGACTGCCTGTCGGTGCTGGGTGTGGCGCGCGAAGTGGCGGCGCTGACCGGCGCCGCGCTGAAGGCGCCGGCGTGCGCGCCGGTGGCGCCGACCATGCCGGAAACGCTGCCGGTGAAGGTCGACGCGACGGATTTGTGCGGGCGCTTTTCCGGACGCGTGATCCGCGGCCTGAACGCGCGCGCGCTGACGCCGGAATGGATGAAGCGGCGCCTGGAGCGCAGCGGTCAGCGTTCGATCTCGGCGCTGGTCGACATTTCCAACTACGTGATGCTGGAGCTGGGCCGGCCGACTCACGTGTTCGACCTCGACAAGATCCACGGCGGGCTGGAAGTGCGCTGGGGACGCCAGGGCGAGTCGCTGAAGCTGTTGAACGGCAACACGGTCGAGGTCGACGACTGGATCGGCGTGATCGCCGACGAGCGGCAGATCGAATCGCTGGCCGGCATCATGGGCGGCGACGCCACCGCGGTGTCGCTCGATACGCAAAACATCTACCTGGAAGCAGCGTTCTGGTGGCCGCAGGCAATCCAGGGGCGGGCGCGCCGCTACAATTTTTCCACCGATGCCGCCCATCGCTTCGAGCGCGGCGTCGACTATGCGACCACGGTCGAGCATATCGAGCGCATCACCGCGCTGATCGTCGAAGTGTGCGGCACCAGGGAAACCCGGGTCGGCCCGGTCGACGACCAGGTGCTGAACCTGCCGCGGCGGCGGCCGGTGGCGCTGCGCCGCGCGCGCGCGGAAAAGGTGATCGGTGTGCCGCTGTCGGACGAGCAGATCGCCGACATCTTCACCCGCCTCGGGCTGGTGTTCGAACAGGACGAGGGCAGGTTCCTGGTGACGCCGCCGTCGTACCGCTTCGACATCGAGATCGAGGAAGACCTGATCGAGGAAATTGCGCGCGTCTACGGCTTCGAAAACATCCCGACGGCGGCGCCGGTGGCGCCCAACGTGATGCACGCGGCGCCGGAAAACCGCCGTTCGCCGTTCCTGCTGCGGCGCCAGCTGGCGGATCTCGATTACCAGGAGGTGATCAATTTCAGCTTCGTCGACGACGCCTGGGAAACCGATTTCGCTGCCAACGCCGATCCGATCCGGTTGCAGAATCCGATCGCCAGCCAGATGAGCGTGATGCGCTCGACGCTGATCGGCGGGCTGGTGGCCAACGCGCGCTACAACCTGAACCGCAAGTTGAACCGGGTGCGGGTGTTCGAGCGCGCCGCGGTCTACCTGCGCAATGCGGCGGTGGCGGACGGCCCGCTGGCGGTGGCCGGCTTCGAGCAGCCGAAGCGGGTGGCGGCCTTGGCCTACGGGCCGGTGGCCGAAGAGCAGTGGGGACAGCCGGCGCACAACGCCGACTTCTTCGATCTGAAGGCCGACCTGGAGGCGCTGTTCGCGCCGAAGACGCTGCGCTTTGTCAAGGAGGCGCATCCGGCGCTGCATCCGGGCCGCAGCGCGGCGGTCGAGCTGGACGGCCGCCGCATCGGCTGCATCGGCGAGCTGCACCCGCGTCTGCAGCAGAAATACGAACTGCCGGTGGCACCGGTGGTGTTCGAGGTCGACGCCGACGCGCTGGCCGAGCGCGAGTTGCCGCGCTACACCGAGATCTCGCGTTTCCCGGCGGTCACGCGCGACCTGGCGCTGGTGGTCAAGCAGTCGCTGCCGGCGCAGGAAGTGATCGACACGCTGCTCGCCGAAAAGCAGGCGAACCCGATCTGTGGCAGTATGCAAGCCATTGTTTTATTTGATGAATATCGCGGCAAGGGATTGGCGTCGGACGAAAAAAGCCTTGCGTTCCGATGCACCATGCAAGATACTCAACGCACCCTGCAGGACGAGCACGTGGAGGCCGCGATGGCCGCCCTGGTTGCCGCCGTTCAAAAGAAACATGGTGCCAGACTGCGCACCTGACAGCAGGTGGGGACACTCTAGATGAACGACGTGAACACTGTCGAATTCCAATCCGTGCTGGCGGCCGACCTGAGCCGCGCGGTCCTCGAAGCGCAGGCGCGCTCGCAGGCGGCCAAGAGCCTGCCTACCCTGACCAAGGCCGAGCTGGCCGAGCTGCTGTTCGAACAGGTCGGCCTGAACAAGCGCGAAGCCAAGGACATGGTGGAAACCTTCTTCGAAGAAATCCGTAACGCGCTGGAGCGCGGCGAAGCGGTCAAGCTGTCCGGCTTCGGCAATTTCCAGCTGCGCGACAAGCCGCAGCGCCCCGGGCGCAATCCGAAGACCGGCGAAGCGATCCCGATCACCGCGCGCCGCGTGGTGACCTTCCACGCCAGCCAGAAGCTGAAGGGCATGGTCGAAAGCCCGAACCAGCCGCCGGCGGCGCAGGAGGCGTGAGCGGAACGCCATGAATGACCGCGCCAGCAAGACCGAACTGACCGTGTTGCCGCCGATCCCGGCCAAGCGCTATTTCACGATCGGCGAAGTGAGCGAGCTGTGCGGCGTCAAGCCGCACGTGCTGCGCTACTGGGAGCAGGAATTCTCCCAGCTGAAGCCGGTCAAGCGGCGCGGCAACCGCCGCTATTACCAGCATCACGAAGTGCTGCTGATCCGGCGCATCCGCGACCTGCTGTACGAACAGGGCTTCACCATCAGCGGCGCCCGCAACCGGCTCGACAGCCGGCAGGAGGAGCCGGCGCCAGTGGCAGCCGCTCCGGCTGCCG
>JBATWJ010000353.1:0-1700 GCA_049672545.1 Burkholderiaceae bacterium | reverse complement strand
GCCTAGTGCCCCGCCCGCCGCAAACAATGTGACATCGATTTCACATTATCGCAGCCACCGTGCGACAAACCCGCCCGCCGAAAAAAAAGCAAACGATGTGCGCGCCGTGATGCGCCGGCATGGAACTTAAGCCGGCATTGCTTGTTCCTATAACAAGAGTTTGCTGTCGCTGCTCGGGCCCATCGGCAGACCGGAATACCGTTATACGAACCGCACGGCATTCAGGACTGGGATGGATTTGGTTCCACTTCACTGATATCGGAGAGACAAATGAATTTCATTATCTGGATCGTGGTTGGCGGCATTATCGGCTGGCTGGCAAGCCTGCTCATGAAAACCGACGCGCAGCAGGGCTTGATTCTGAACGTGGTGGTTGGCGTGGTCGGCGCTTTGCTCAGTGGATGGATCATCGCACCGCTGTTGGGAACCGGCACCATCAATCAGAACGACTTCAGCCTTGGGGCATTATTCGCCTCCTTCCTCGGCGCGGTAGTGCTGCTGGCAATCGTCAATCTGTTCCGGCGCGGCTCGCCGCGTTAGCCGAACGAGGCGGCGCGGGCGGCGGCGCAAGCGGGCCGGTGCAACGATTCCGGTCCGGGCGCGCAAGCGGTACCCGGACCGGAGCACCAGCACCCTATACTGGCCGATACACGGCAATGATGGCAGGCAACATTCGATTCTTCACATAAGGACTACACCATGAATACATCGTCCCCGGGACCCAACGGACACTCAGCGGAAAACAAGGTGGAACAGGCCGGTACTCAAGCGCATGAAAAGATCGAGCAGGTTTCCGAGAGTCTGCATCCGGCGGTCAACCGCCTCGCCACCGGTGCCCACCAGGCGGTCGACAAACTGGCCGACGTCGCCACGCAGGCGACCCACACGCTCGGCGCACGCAGCGAGCAGATGATGGACATGCAGCAAAAGATGATGGAAGACTGCCGCGCCTACGTCCGAGAAAAACCCGGTACCGCGTTGGCGATCGCGGCCGGCGTCGGCTTCCTGCTGAGCCGGCTGCTGCGCTCGTCGCGCTATTGAATGGTGTGGCGGCTGCCGTCGGCGCGCCTTTAGTGGCAGCCGCCGCCATGCGTTCCCAGCCGGACGCCGCCGACGTCTTCGACGCGCGCCAATCCCTGCAGGATGCCGCAATCCCTGACCGCCTGCGCCCGCGCGCAGGTGCCGCGCAATTCCTGCAATTGCTCCTGTAGTGCCTTCAATTCCTCGATGCGCCGCGCCACGTGGCCAATGTGCTTGTCGAGCAACAGGTTCACTTCCCCGCAATTTCCTTCCGGATCGTCGCTGAAGCGCAGCAGGCTGCGGATTTCATCCAGCGTCATGTCGAGCGATCGACAGTGGCGGATGAACAGCAGCCGCTCGACGTGGGTGTCGTCGTACAGCCGGTAATTGCCGTCGGAGCGCGGCGGCGCCGCCAGCAGGCCGGCGCGTTCGTAATAACGGATGGTTTCGACCGGGCAGCCGGTGCGCTCGGCCAGCGCGCCGATTTTCAGGCGCGGGCGTGGGGTAACATCGACGATGGCATGGCGGTTCATAGCGGCCTCCTTGATGGGCGGCAAAAGCTTGCGTTCTGGCTGTGGACAAACGGTTGACTCTGTAGTGGCTACAGGGTCTTTAATGAGACTATACCGTTTGCCAGGAGTTGCAATGCACCATCACCACCACGCGACCGAATGCTGCGC
>JBATWJ010000352.1:0-1910 GCA_049672545.1 Burkholderiaceae bacterium | reverse complement strand
CCGTGGTTTTGCGTGCCGGCGCGGCGGCCTTGCGGCTGCCGCCGGCATGGGCCAGTTGGCGCGCCGGCTGCTGCAGCATCAGCCGTTCGCCGAGTGCGATGCGGTCCCCGCGCAACGCGTTCCATTCCTTCAGATCGGCAACGCTGACCTTGTAGCGGCGCGCGATGGCGGCCAGCGTGTCGCCCTTGCCGACCGTCACATAATCGGTACGGTGGCGATCGGGCACGTCCGGCTCGATCGCCAGCCGGGCGTTTTCCACCACTTCGATGGCGATGTCGGCATTGAGGGTATCGTCGGTCTTCGGCACCAGAATGGTGGAGCCGGCCTTCAGCCGCATCTTCGGCGGGATGCTGTTGGCTTCGCGCAGCACTTCAGGCGTGGTGTTGAATTTGGCGGCAATGGTTTCGATCCGTTCGCGCGCGCTCTGCACCCGATGCGCGGTCCAGGACGACAGCGCCCTGGTCCATTTCTTGATGTTGGTCTTGAATTTCTTGGCGTTGCTTTCCGGCAGCAGAATCTGGGTGTCGGGGCCGCCGGTGATGACCGGCCGGTTGAACTGCGGGTTCAGCGCCTTGAATTCGTCCAGCGACAGTTCCGCCAGCTGCGCGGCAACTTGCAGGTCGATGTCGTGGGTCTTGTCGATAGTGACGAAATACGGCTGGTTCTCGACCTTCGGCAGTGCGATGTTGTAATCGGACGGCGCCGCAATGATGTTCTTGACGGCCTGCAGCTTCGGTACGTAGTTGCGGGTTTCGGCCGGCATCAGCGGCGACAGGCTGTTGAAGTCGGTCGGCAGGCCGGCAGCGCGGTTCTTGTTGATCGCGCGCTGCACCGAACCTTCGCCCCAGTTGTAGGCGGCCAGCGCCAGCTGCCAGTCGCCGAACATGCCGTACAGTTTTTGCAGGTAGGTCAGCGCGGCGTCGGTCGAGGCCAGCACGTCGCGCCGCTCGTCCAGGAACATGTTCTGCTTCAGGTTGAAGTCGAGTCCGGTGGACGGGATGAACTGCCACATGCCGGCCGCCTTGGCGCTCGAATACGCATGCGGGTTGAAGGCCGATTCGATGAACGGCAGCAGCGCCAGTTCGGTCGGCATGTGCCGTTTTTCCAGTTCCTGGACGACGTGGAACAGATATAGCGACGCGCGCGTGGTGGTGCGCTGGATATAGTCCGGGCGTGCGCTGTACCAGTCGGTCTGCGTCTTCACCAGCGGGTTTTCCAGGTCGGGGATTGCGAAGCCGTCGCGGATGCGCTGCCAGACGTCGATTTCCTCCATGCGGAAGATCACCGTGTTCGGATTGCTCGGATCGAACATGTTGAACGCCGGCGAGAAGTAGCTGATGTCGTTGGCTTGCGCCAACGGGATGCCGGTCAACAGGAAAAAACTGGCAAAGGCGAGGGCGGTCTTCGGTGGCTGGCGCATGGTTCTTGTTGGCAGACCGACCATGGCAGCCGGCGTCTGGAAAGGAATGGGGGGAAGTGTACGTAACTGCCTTTCCTCCAGTCAAGCCCGATTACATTTGGATGACAGCGCTAAGCCCTTGATTCCCCTGAAATAGTTGATATTCATCAACGGTAGCTGTTCTTCCACTCGCGCAGCGCGGCGAAAGCGGCCAGCGGCTCGTCCCCCTGCAGGCGGCCGGCGGACGCCAGTTGCGCGCGGATTTCCGGCTCCCGGTAGCGCAGGAAGGGATTGGTACGCTTTTCCAGCCCGATCGACGACGGCACCGTCGGCTCGCCGCGCGCACGCTTGTCTTCCTCGGCGGCGATGCGCGCCGCCAGAGCGGCATTGCCCGGTTCGACGTGGCGCGCGAAGCGCAGATTGGACAGCGTGTATTCGTGCGCGCAATAGACCGCGGTGTCGTCCGGCAGCGCCGCCAGCTTGGCCAGCGAAGCGGTCATCTGCGCCGGCG
>JBATWJ010000351.1:0-4464 GCA_049672545.1 Burkholderiaceae bacterium | reverse complement strand
GGTCGGCCCCGGTGCGCAGCAGCAGGTCGCCGCTGGCGAGATCGCGCGCCAGCGTGGTTGCCTCGAAATCGAGCACCTTGCGGATGTATTGCGATGTGTATATGCGGGTCAGCGGCTGCTGCGCCGCCCAACGGTAGATTTTGTGCAGGGCGGCCAGCGACGCCGGCTTGCTGGCGGAATAGAAGTGGTAGTAGATATTGACCGGCTTGAAGCGGCGCGGCTCGCCGGTCATGCGGAAAGTCTCGATCACGCGCTGGAAGCCGTAGAACGGTCCGTGCCATTCGTGCGTGTAGACGTTCTCGTTCTGGTTCGGCGCGTAGACTTGGTACCAGCCGTTCTTGCGCACTCCCTGAGCGGCGATCGCAGTCCACGAGTTGTTGCTTTCGGTGATCAGGGTATCGCCGCCATTGATGTTCAGAAATCCCTGGCGATACGTCTCGGCCACCGCCTCGGCCGGCGGCGCGCAATCGCCGGTCCACAGGAAGGTGGCGGCCTTCTTCCCTGGCGGCATCAGGCGATCGTTGATGTAGTCCATTGAGCCGCGCACTTCCCGCGTCAGATCGAACTTGTAGCCGGACAGCTGCAAAGCGTAGACGCCCTCCGCATCCGCGCCTTTAGACGACGCCTGCGCCTGCCGCATGATCTTTTCCCAATAGAACGGATGGGAAAACGAATGACTGGCGCCTTCCACGTAGGGCAGCGCCAAAACGCGCCGGGCGAGCGTTTCCAGAACCGCCGAATGTTCCCGATACAAGCCTTGCGGACTGGTTTCGGCTTCGATGATGGAAACCGTGGTCGGAATGCGGTATGTCTCCAGGATCTCCTTGCGCACCACCTCGCCGGTAAATGGCGAACCCGGGAATTCGGCGCGCGACGCGAAACCGTCGCCGTCGATGTGCGACAGCAGGATGCGGCGGCCGCCCTCGGTGGTCACGTCCGGTACCGGCACTTCGGGCAGCGCCAGCGCCAACTGCAAGAATCTGAGCGGCTGCAGCACCCAGCGGTCCTGATCCACCGATTTGAAGTTTTGCGTGACGAACGGCGCCATCGCATACCCGCCCCAGGAGGTCAGGGCCACCGGATCATAGGTGTTCCCGCGCGCATCCTTCAGGCGCAGCAGCGTGCGCCCGGCTGGGTCGGCCAGGCGGACGGGTTGCACTTGATGGCGATCAGGCAATGGCTCCGCCTCGAAGCCGATCAACGCGGTGTCCTGGCGGTCGATCATCAGCCTGTCCGGCCTCGCAGCGGAAAACCTCTGCAGGCCGAGGTTTTTGGCGGTCATCGGGTCGAGATCAAATCCGAAATCGTCCAGGATCGCAAGTCGCACGCCCTGCCGGATACGGCGCGCGATCCATGGCGACAGCCCGGGCGGATAGCTGCCACCCTGAAACCAGGTCACGACACCGGCGTAGCGGCCGATCAGGATTTCTTGCGGCAACGGTTGCCGCGTGACATCGACGATTTCATAGCTGAGGCCGAGATAGTTCAGGGGCATCCCGATGAAACGCTGGGCATCGGTAAAGTCGACCGCGATACCAGTATCGACCAGCACCAACACCTTGCGCGGAATCAGCTCGATCGCGCCGACCCCGATCGACGCCAGCTCGCCGTCGGCCACCCATGGGACGAAGCCATGCGCGCGGATGCTGCTGGCCGTCTCGCGCGCCTGTTCGCGCGCCTGCGGCTGCTCCGGATCGACATAGTCGATCGCGATCACCGGCAGATGGTAGTCGTTGCGCACCGTGAGCAGCTGCCCCAGCAGCCAGGCGCGGTCCGCCTCGGGTACCGCCCGATAACGCCGGGCGCCGGCATCGTAGCCACGATACAGCGATTCCGCCGCCACCGCGTAGGTGATCGGCGCCACCTCCGGCAACAGCTCGAAGCCGCGGTTCAGCATCAGCCGCGCCTGCGGATACCTGCGTTTCAATTCCTGCAGCGTGCCGGCCAGCGCCCGTACCTGCGCCGCGCGCTCGGCGTCGGTCTTGGCGAACAGCTGGTAGGAATCGAGGGTGTCGATGAAGAAGCCGCGCCAACCTTTTTCCCACAGCGGGGCGACGATCTGCGACAGGAAAAATTCGCGCCAGCCGGGCGCGGTCTGGTCGATCACGCGGCTACCCCAGGCCGGGTTGTCGGCGCGCAGCGCGCCCGCCGGCAGCCGCGAATAGTACGGACGCGACGCCAGCACCTCACCGAGCGCGACGTAGGCGAACAGTTCGTGGGCGCCGTCCTGGCTGGCGCGCGCATGAACGCGCGGGTCGGGCACATGCTCCGGCTCCACCACCGCGATGTCGAAGGCCTGCAGGTCGGCCAACGGCGGCTGTTCGCCGTAGTAGAAGGCGACGCTGGTGGAAGCGGTCTGCGCTGCGGCGGTGCCGCAGGCCGCCAGCAACAGCAGCAGGCGCCAGCAATGCCGCCAGCACCTCATCAACAGCCATCCCGCACGGGAGCATGCCGCAACCATGCCGGCACCGGGGCAGCCGTGGCGGTCGTCTCCGGCCGGCCGCAGCCGCCCGGGAAAACCGCCACCACCGCAACCGATCCAGACACGCGCACTCTCCCATATGGCTCCGCCGACGATGCCCGGCAGAGGAATTGCAATTTTGCCATTAAGAAAGATACAACGAAAAGTGTTTAATTATCGATGTAACCATCTTTAACATTGCTGGAACCGGGAAACAACGGCCGCCGCGGTGCGAAAGTGCGGCCGGGGCCGACATGACGGAGGGTGCGCCGATGGCGCGGGGGGATTGTAAGGGCGGCCGGCGCGAGGTTTCCTGACCGCTTCTGACGCGGCGGCGGCCGGGGCAGCGGCTCAGAGCGCGGCGTCGCGCGCCTTTTCCAGCGCTTCGTCGATGCGCTCGACCGCGATCACCTGCAAGCCTTCGATCTTCTGGCGCGGCGCGTTGGCCTTTGGGATCAGCGCGATCGAAAAGCCGAGTTTGGCCGCTTCCCGCAAGCGTTCCTGGCCGCGCGGCGCCGGCCGGATCTCGCCGGCCAGGCCGACTTCGCCGAACACCACCAGCCCGCGCGGCAGCGGCTTGTTGCGCATCGACGAATGGATCGCCAGCAGCACCGCCAAATCGGCCGCCGGCTCGGTGATCTTGACACCGCCGACCGCGTTGATGAACACGTCCTGGTCGAAGGCGGCGATGCCGGCGTGCCGGTGCAGCACCGCCAACAGCATCGCCAGCCGGTTCTGCTCCAGCCCGACCGATAGCCGGCGCGCGTTCGGCAGATGCGACATATCGACCAGCGCCTGGATCTCGACCAGCAGCGGGCGCGTGCCTTCCTGCGTCACCATCACGCAGGAGCCGGCGACCTCGGCGTCGTGTTGCGACAGGAACAGCGCCGACGGGTTCGACACGCCCTTCAGGCCCTTCTCGGTCATCGCGAACACGCCCAGTTCGTTGACGGCGCCGAAGCGGTTCTTGAACGCGCGCACCAACCGGAAGCTGGAATGGGTGTCGCCCTCGAAGTACAGCACGGTGTCGACGATATGCTCCAGCACGCGCGGGCCGGCCAGCGCGCCTTCCTTGGTCACGTGGCCGACCAGGATGATGGTGATGCCGGATTGCTTGGCCACGCGCGTCAGCTGCGCCGCGCATTCGCGTACCTGCGCCACCGAGCCGGGCGCCGAAGTCAGCGCGTCCGAATACAGGGTCTGGATCGAATCGATGACCGCCACCTGCGGCTGGTGCTCGGCCAGCGTGCCCAGGATCTTTTCCAGCTGGATCTCGGCCTGCAGATGCAGCCCGCGCGCATCGACCGCCAGCCGCTTGGCGCGCAAGGCGATCTGAGCCCCGGATTCCTCGCCGCTGACGTACAGCACCTTTTTCACTCGCGCCAGGTTGGCCAGCGCCTGCAGCAGCAAGGTCGACTTGCCGATGCCGGGGTCGCCGCCGATCAGCACCACGCCGCCGGCCACCAGACCGCCGCCCAGCACGCGGTCGAATTCCTCGATGCCGGTCGAAAAGCGCGGCACGTCCTGCGCTTCGATGTCGGCCAGGCTCATCACCGGCGCGCTCTGCGCCAGCCCCTGCGGTGCCGCCGAGAAACGGTTGCCGGCCGCCTCCACCACGGTTTCGACCAGCGTGTTCCACTGGCCGCAGGCCGGGCACTGGCCGGCCCACTTGCTCGACACGCCGCCGCATTCGGTGCAGGTGTAGTTGGTTTTTGCCTTGGCCATGCAAATGCTCTTTACTGTCTGGTATGAAGGAAGCCGCCGCCGGCGCGGGACGGCCGATCCGGCCTCCGACGCTCCCAGTCGGCAAAAAAACGGGAGTATGTTGAAAAAAAGACCGGATTACGCCCGGATCAGGCCACCTTACCCGGGAGTATATTGCCGACTGGGATGCAGGCCTGTTCCACCCGGACCCGCGGCGCCAGCGCGCACATCAATTCATAGCCGATGGTACCGGCCGCTTCCGCCACGTCGTCGATCGGCAGCGCGGCGCCCCACAGTTC